>NZ_JANNDR010000228.1:0-13085 GCF_031378165.1 Chamaesiphon sp. OTE_75_metabat_556 | reverse complement strand
GTAGGGCGGGGTGGGTAGATCTCCGCTACTTGCTATCATCTCTATTAGTTCTTTGAACCTACTTTCGACGTCAATGGCAGCCGATCGAAATAGTTGCAGCAGAGATTTTGACCCACCCCGCCTTTCAGGCACCCCTCCGAGGAGGGGATTTTTTCAGGGGAGGAATGGTGTGTTGGTTGGGTTTGGAGGAGGATAACCGCCTATTGCAAAAGATCTTTGAAAAAAAGTTTGGTAGGGGTGATAGGTAAATTGAAACAAGTGGGTAAGCTGAGGACACGAAGCAAACAAACCACCCCAACCCTTACCGGAAACAATCAAAATGAGAACTGAACTAAAAGCTAAATTCATCCAACACCTCAACCGCAAACAATCCGAAAAAGGTTTTACACTCGTAGAACTCTTAGTCGTCATCATCATCATCGGTATCTTGGCTGCGATTGCATTGCCTAACTTCCTCAACCAAGCTTCCAAAGCGAAACAATCTGAATCCAAGCAAAACATTGCGCTCGTCAACAAAACCCAGAACTCCTTCCGTGCTGAAAACAGCCAATTTGCAACTTCTTTTGATGTTTTAGCAATCGGTAGTGTTACTGGTGACGCGACTGGTACTACTTCCAACTTCCGATACACCATCGCTGGTGGTACCGATACAGCTACTGTCGTTAGTCAGCCCAACGATCCAGCTCTCAAAGGCTCTAGTGGTGGTGCTCTTCGTTATAGCAACTCTGCCAGCCAAAGTGTCATCGGTACTGTGATGTGTGAGATGAAGATCGTCAACACTATCGGCGTTGCACCTACTTTTACTAACACTAGTGCAGCTCTTTGTACCGCAGATTCAAAAACTCTAAGTCTCTAGGTAATCAGATCCTATGTGCGGCTTGCAATTTGCCAAGCTGTCATAGACCTAGCTTGAATATCAACGGTGGGCATCTCGCCCACCGCTTCTTTTTAGTTATTTTCAGCATCCCAGCCCATATACTCTTAATTCTCGCGGAGATATTTCAAAATGAGAACCGAAATACAAGCTAAATTTATCCAATATCTCAACCTTGAAAAACGCGAAAAAGGTTTTACATTAGTAGAGCTATTAGTTGTGATTATTGTTATTGGGATTCTCGGTGCAATTGCGCTGCCTAATTTTCTCAACCAAGATGTTAAGGCCAAGCAAAGTGAAGCAAAACAAAACATTGCTTTAGTCAACAAAACTCAGAACTCTTACCGAGCTGAAAATAGCCAATTTGCAACTTCTTTTGATGTTTTGGCGATCGGTAGTGTGACTGGTGGTGCTACTGGCAATACTTCTAACTATAATTACGCGATCGCTGGTGGTACCGATTCAGCGACGGTAACGGCTAGTGCCGCCGATTCAGCTCTCAAAAGTTATAGCGGTGCAAATACTCGCTTTAGCAACAGTGCGAGTCAAAGTGTCATTGGTAATGTGCTCTGTGAGACAAGAGTTATTGGTGCGAGTGCAACGGTACCGACTATCAATACTGGAACTACCCCTACTTGTACGGCAGATCAGAAGACTCTAAGTCTCTAATTATTAATTCTCGACCTGACGCTGACGCGCTGGAAGGCGATCGTTAGTTTAAATTGGATTTCATCGATCGATCAGTAAATTTACGGTTAGTATGATCGAGCGAGCGATTTTGTTCCGTGTTTACCGCGATTCGATCTCGACCTACAGATATTTATACTGAAGGATGATTTGTCCTTTGTAAAGGTTAAGTTCATGCAGGTATCGATATCTACCCCCACGGATGCTCAGAATGAGCAACTATCCCCTCAGCATTCAAATGCGATCAATTTTTATGAACTAGCAGTCTGTACGGATGAGACGATTGCTAGTAACTATTGGCATTTAGGAGTTGCTTATCTATTGGCAGGTAGAGAGGATGACGCACAGGCTGCGTGGTTTACACCTTTAGCTACAGCAACTGACATTGATATTGAAAATTTGACTAACGATCTAGTCGGAGTTTTAGAACGAACTGCGCTAGATCTAGCTAAAATACCAGATTTAGAGAAAGCTTGGTTACTACGCCAACATCTCTGGAACCTAGCACCCGATCGAGTCGAAAATGTGTTGTACTTAATTTACCTAGCTAACAAGATTGGTACGCTGACGACAGCTTCACTAATTGAGTGGCAAGTGAATAAACTGTTGCAGGAAACGACGATCGATCGCCTAGATGAAGATCTGATCGAGAGAGTATTGGGATCGTTAATCAAAATCGATACCGATCCCAGTTTGGAAATTATCACAACGTGTTTGCAGGGGTTGACGTCGAGCAGAGCGACACTGATTGACAAGATCGCAAATACCTTATTTGAAGTTTTTAACCAGCAGCCAACAACGGGGATGTTTGCGATCGCCTTAGCGCAATTATGTAATTCGTTGCAACCCGATACTTTAAGTACGTTACAGCTTTTAAACTATTTATATTCAGGTGTTGGGCTTTATCACGAAGCGATCGCGACTGCCGAACAATATTATCAATTGACATCAAGCTCGCTCGGTAAATTATTTGCCAGCTATCAACTTCAGAGAACGCATTTTACTGCTGGCAACTGGAAAGACAAAGATCGGTTAATTGATCGTCACCGACAATTGTTGGCAGAAGTTATTCAGTCTTCCCCAAGTGGCTTAGCGCGACATCAATATCAGTCATTAGCTGTATCATCATTTTTTTTGCCATATGCAGAAGATAACCCCCGCATCAATAAATCATTGCAAAATCAACTAGTAAGTATCTATCAACAGAATGTTCGGCAGCAGATTCAGCAGCCGATCGCTGGCATAGATATTACTGAATCATCGCTCCCCAAACAAGTTGGCTGTCTGAGGATTGGTTACATCAGCATTGGACTAAAAGGTCATTCAGTCGGCTGGCTGAGTCGGTGGCTAATACACCATCACGATCGCCAGTCTTTTCAAATATTTCTCTATTGTCTTAATTCTAGTGAAACTGATGAATTTAACCATCAATGGTTCAGAGACAAAGCCGATATTACTTCTTATTTAAATTGTTCATACCAGCAAATCATCGCTCAGATCGAGGCAGATAAAATTGATATTTTAATCGATCTAGATAGTGTTACCTATGACATGACTTGTTTAGTCATGGCACACAAGCCAGCTCCAGTTCAAGTATCTTGGCTAGGTTGGGACTCAGCCGGGATTCCAACTGTAGATTATTTTATTGCCGATCCTTATGTCTTAGCTGATGATGCTCAAGACTATTACTCTGAAAAAATTTGGCGATTACCACAGACATATCTGGCTATTGACGGTTTTGAAATCGGTACACCGACACTGCGGCGCGAAGATTTAGATATTCCGGCTGATGCGATCGTCTATCTGAGTAGTCAATCTGGCTATAAACGTCATCCAGATTGTGTGAGGGCACAGATGCAAATTATCAAAGCCGTACCGAATAGTTACTTTTTGATTAAAGGTAGGAGTGACGGGGCAACTATTCAAAGTTTCTTTGGTGAATTAGCTGCCGAAGTCGGGATTAGTATCGATCGATTACGCTTTTTAGAGCGAGATATCGATGAATATACCCATCGTGCCAATCTCGCGATCGCGGATGTAGTTTTAGATACTTTTCCCTATAATGGTGCCACCACTACTCTCGAAACTCTCTGGATGGGGATTCCGCTGGTAACTCAAGTCGGACAGCAATTTGCAGCACGGAATAGTTATACTTTTATGCTCAATGCGGGGATCGAGGAAGGGATTGCTTGGAGTCAGGCTGAATATATCGAGTGGGGTATCAAGTTAGGACTCGATCGAGATTTAAGAAATAAAATTCACGGTAAATTGCGATCGGGACGTACCACAGCACCAGTCTGGAATGGCCAACAATTTACACGAGATCTAGAGCAAGCTTACCGACAGATGTGGGCGATATATCAGGAACAGCAACAAGATTTAAATTAATTGAATTAAATTACATCATCGATCTGAACCTCCCTAAACCCGCTTTGATTCCTGAATAAACTCATACTTAACAATGCAAACAGTAGCAGATGTATCCACCTCGATCGATCTCCATCGCTCGATTCAGTCTAGTGAATTTTATGAAGCTGCGATCTCAGCAGATGAGACAAGAATAGACAACTATTGGTATTTAGGGATTAGTTATTTATTATCAGGTCGAGAAGATGATGCTCAAGCGATTTGGTTCGTGCCATTGTCAGTAGCTGACTCTGATGAAATCGATACTTTTACAGATGAATTATTAGTAATTTTGAATCGAGAGGCAAATTACCAAGCTCAAATCCTGGATTTTGAGAAAGCATGGTTACTCCGTCAACATTTATGGTCGATCTCACCAGATCGAATTGACAATAGCTTGCAGATGATTAGTCTCGCCAGTAAACTCGATCTATTAGCTGAAGAACAATTATCTGAATGGCAGATCGGAAATTTATTACAGACAGTGTCGATCGGCGATATTGATGAAGATTTACTCAAAGAGACAATCTCCATTGTCTTAAAAAATATCCATACCGATCTAGGATTAGAAGTTATCGAATCTTGTCTCCAGTTATTTGGGGATTCCCGTCATGTAATGATTAGCAAGGTCGTTGTCGCTGCATTCAATTTATTTTGCCAGCAAAAAACTGGCCAATTTGCAATTAGATTAGTAGAGGTATGTCAGAGACTCTGCCCTGAGAATATCCGAGTTTATCAAGCCTTAGTATTGATGTATTCTGATACTGGCAATCACGATCGATCGATCGCTGCTGCCGAAAATTACGATCGACTTGTCTCCAGCCCAATTGACAAGTTATTTGCCAGTTATATGATTCAGAGGTCGAGTCTTGCTGCTGGCGATTGGCAAGATGGCATCAATAAAATAAATCGACACTGGCAATCACTAGAGCAGGTTGTTCGAGATTGCCCCCAAGATCTCAATAGAGAACAAATTCTCCATTTGATTACTTCATCTGTCTTTCTCGCGTATGCTGAAGATAATCCCCGCAAATATCGATCTGTACAGAATCAAATTGCTGCAATTTATCATCATAATATCAATAAAATTGCTAGCGATCTCCTCCTGATACCCAGCGCAAATGATTGCATAATTGCCAAACAACAAGGCGTACTCAGAATCGGTTATTTAGCTTCTACCCTCAAAGCACATTCGGTAGGTTGGCTAACAAGATGGCTATTCAAATACCACGATCGCCAATCATTTCAAGTATTTAATTACTGTGTCAATCAAAATCCAAATGATGGATTTAATCATCAGTGGTTTCGCGATAAAGTCGATATTAGCTATTACTTTCAGAATAGTCCCGAACAAATTGCCGCTCAAATCAAAGCAGACGAGATCGATATTTTAATCGATCTCGATAGCCTGACCCTCGATATTAGTTGTTTCGTGATGGCCTGTAAACCCGCACCAATCCAAATTACTTGGTTGGGTTGGGATGCTACTGGCTCGCCATCGATCGATTATTTTATTGCCGATCCTTACGTGTTGCCTGATGATGCTCAGGATTATTACCAAGAAAAAATCTGGCGACTACCGCAAACTTATCTAGGTGTCGAAGGATTTGAAGTAGGGATTCCGACGCTGCGCCGCGAAGATTTAGATATTCCGGCTGATGCTGTTGTTTACTTTAGCAGCCAGATTGGTTACAAACGTCATCCAGATTGCATTAGAGCGCAGATGGAGATTATCAAAGCCGTACCGAATAGCTATTTCCTGATCAAAGGTAAGAGCGATGCGGCAACTATTCAAGACTTCTTTGGTAAACTAGCCGCTGAAGTAGGGATTAGTATGGATCGGATTCGTTTTCTCCCCCAGGCTGCCGATGAATTTACTCACCGCGCCAATCTGGCGATCGCGGATATAGTTTTAGACACTTTCCCCTACAATGGTGCCACGACGACCCTCGAAACCCTGTGGATGGGCATCCCGATGGTGACTCAAGTCGGACAACAATTTGCCGCGCGCAATAGTTATACCTTCATGCTCAATGCCGGAATTGAAGAAGGGATTGCTTGGAGTCAATCGGAATATATCGAGTGGGGCGTCAGATTGGGACTCGATCGCGATTTAAGAGATACAATTCAGGGTAAATTGCGATCGGGTAGAACTACCGCACCTGTCTGGAATGCCAAACAATTTACGCTCGATCTAGAGCAAGCTTATCGGGACATGTGGGCAAAGTATCAAGAGCAGAATGGAGATCGATCGATCGTAGATTACTCACACAATTAATCTCGAATAGTCACTAAAAAATCTGGGTAGGGGTAATTAATGAAGCGATTCGCACTCCTCGGGTTTCCCGAATCAAGACATACCCCTACCCAGATTTTTTAGCACTACTGTCTATTAGCTAGACAGCAGTTTCAGCCATCACATCTACTGCTTCAACTTTGACAGCTTCCGTTGCGGCTGCTTTAATTTTGGCTTCCTCAGCCAGGAAGTCTGCTAATTGAGATTCGATCTCGCGGCGGACAATGCCTCTGTACTCCAAGAAGTGTTCGATTTGGGCACATGTGACCAAATAGCTACTGACCCCACCTGGATTGAGCTTGTACATGCTCCAGAGATTGCGCCAGAACTGCCAGCGGGTGGAACGCACCACGCCTTGTCGCCAGCAGATAATCAGCAGTGCGCGGATGACTAGCAAACTGATGGCTTTCGTGCGACCTTCACCTTTATAAGGATAGGTAGCTTCACCGAGCATTAGGTAATGACGGTAAGTGCGATCGAGGAATTTTGATGGCTCGTATAATTCATCGAAGGCATCCATATATTCGATGGCGATGTCTTCGAGCGGACGGGTGGGGACAAAGTTCATCAGCGTGGTTTGGTTGATGTTGCCATCTGCCGTACCGCGTAGGCGGCCTTCCCGTTCTAACCGATGCGACAGAGCCGTATCTGGCAATGCTTGGAGCATACTAAATACAGCGGTAGGGATATTTGTCTGTTCGACAAATTTGACGATGCGTTGTCCCGCACCTGTTTTTTCACCATCGAAGCCGATGATAAAGCCAGCCATCACGCGCATCCCCGATTTGGCAATGCGTTCGACCGCTTCGCTGAGGGAACTGCGGGTATTTTGGTGTTTTTGCGTCAGTGCCAGACTTTCCTCATCTGGAGTTTCAATTCCCAGGAACACGGAGCCAAAGTTACACTTGACCATCATATCCATCAGTTCTTGGTCGTTAGCCAAGTCTACTGAAGCTTCAGTAGCAAAGGAGAAGGGATACTTATGCTCCACCATCCACGGCAATAGTTCTTGCAGCAACAGTTTGACATTGCGTTTGTTGCCGATGAAATTGTCATCGACCATAAAGATACTCCGCCGCCAACCCAATTCATAGAGATAATCGAGTTCCTTGAGCATTTGGGCGGGATCTTTAGTCCGGGGTTTGCGACCGTAGAGGACAATAATATCGCAGAACTCGCACTGGAACGGACAACCGCGTGAAAACTGAACGGACATCTCAGCATATGCATCGAAATCCAGCAGTTCAAAGCGGGGGATCGGAGTCGTAGTGACGTCGGGACGTTCGCCGTTGGGCGCACGAAATTTACCTGATGTTTGACCCTGCTTTACGGCTTCGACAAACAAGGGAATCGTCAGTTCGCCTTCATCTAAAATTAAATAATCGGCTCCCACCTCTGACACCTCGTGGGGTAAGGCAGTAGCATAAGGTCCACCGACGGCAACGCGCTTGCCTCGGCGTTTGGCTTCTTGAATCTGGGCGAGTAAATCTGGTTTTTGGACGATCATCGCCGAGCAAATTACCAACTCCGACCAACTCCACTCAGCTTCGGTAACTTCGCGAACGTTCAGATCGACGAGTTTGTAATTCCATTCTTGGGGGAGGATCGCAGCGACGGTAATCAATCCCAATGGTGGTATTAAAGCTTTGCGACCCATCAGTTCGATCATTTTCTCAAATGACCAGAAGCTCTTGGGAAATCGAGGATAGAGGAGCAGGACGTTCATAAATATTATCTCCAAGTAACGGCATTCCCCGCTAGGTGGAATGATGGACGCATACAACTAAACTTAACTGACCTTAGTTTAGTTGGTTTTGTTTCTTTGGCAACATGTTTAGCGCGATTCAAGCCAAGAATTTTCGGAGATCGAATTCGACAGGATCGGTAGTGGTGGGATCTGCGCCTGTCAAATTAGATAAATTCGGATCGGCAGATTGACTTGGCTGACTAGATCTCTGAGTGGACTCAACCGACAACATCAGCAAGATTCGCTCGGTATAGTCTACCGCACCACATAACTCTCGATCGAGCAGATCCAAACCACCATTGGCATATTCTTCAAAAATCTGAATCCGCTGTTGTTCGACATCCGATCGATCTGGTGAAATCACATTAATATTTTCAGTAGCGGCGATCGCGATTAGTTTCATCACCGGATCGTAACCGCGTGCGATAAAGATCTCAATACTAATCGGCCCTGGCTCTTTTTTGGAGATTTCACCCAGGGGTATCCGTTGTTGCTGTTTTGCACCCAATACGGCTGCAAATAGAATTACGTCAGCATAAGTCTGAAAGGGACTGTTATTTTCAGTCGATCCAATTAATGATTTGACTAATTCAGCTTTATCTCTAGCTACTCGAATCCGATTTTCAGACATGGGTATATTAATTAATATAGCTTGGTACCTTGGTAACAGCCGTGATGTCACCCTCCAAGGTGTCCCGCTTTAAGTTGCTACCCTAGTAGCGTACTATGACATTTGAATCTAATCAGGACAAATCATGGATAATCCGCTAGCACAATTGCATCTGGTTACGATTGCGGAACGTTCATCTCTTCAGAATGACATGGAGGAACTGATGGACGAAAATTGGCCTAGATACACTTTTGAGGCAAACCTCCCTAAAGCTTTCCAGTCTCCCGATCTAAGTTGGCTTTCAATCTACAAGTTTTGGCCATGTTACCAATTCGGACTATATAACAATGCAGATGACTTGGTAGCATGTGGAAACTCCTTGCCTTTTGCCCTTCATGGTGGCATGGCGGGTCTGTCTAATCAGGGATGGGATTGGGTAATCAATCAGGGAATCTCGGACTACTGTATGAGTGCAACGACAGATACACTTACGGCTTTAGCCATTACAGTCAGTCCCAATTATCGAGGAAAAGGCTATGGATGTGCCGCAATTATGGCTATGCAACAAATCGCCGCTGCTCAATCACTCAATCATGTTGTTGCTCCAGTTCGTCCCTCGCTAAAACATCTCTACCCACTCATCACAATTAGCGAGTATCTAAAATGGCAAAACTCTTGTGGCAAACCTTTCGACCCATGGCTGCGAACACACATCAACATTGGTGGAGAAGTGATCCGACCTTGCACAGAATCAATGACTTATACCGGAAAAATAGCTGAGTGGGAGGAATGGCTAAACATGAAGTTTCCTGTCAGTGCTACCTATGTCGTCCCAGAGATGCTGAGTACACTAGTCGTCGATCGCCAATTCGATCGAGGTACTTATGTTGAGCCAAATGTGTGGGTGAGGCATCAGGTTGGAGCCAATGGGTCATAATACAGTGCGATCGATCGGCTATGGAATTTATACTTACTGACTTTTAGGATCGGGTTTGAGCGCGAAAGTCGCAATTAAGATGCCCAAAATTGAGAGAATCGCAGTCGGAATAAAAGCATTGGTATAGCTCCCAAAAATATCTTTGGCATTACCAGCAACTAGTGTTCCAGCCAAAGCTCCTGCCCCATAAGCTGTAAAAACTATGCCATAGTTTTTAGTATAATTAGCCGGATTAAACATCGACAGTGTGGCCGTAGGGGCGATCGCGAGCCATCCGCCCAAAGATAACCAGAGTAAACTGAAGGCAAAGAAATAGTTGACAACCTGACCTTTACCAGTATTTAGCATCACGATCGAGGCAACTAGAATCATCACATAAGAGAGAATCGCAGCCATTTTGGGCTTGATCCGATCAGTCAACCAACCGAAAATTGGGCGACCGATCCCGTTAAAGATGGCAAAAATTGATACCGAGGCAGTAGCTGTATTGGTGTCCAGTCCGATGATTTCCTTGCCAACGTTAGTGGCAATCCCGACCGCCATCAAACCAGCCAGGGTACCGATCGCATAGCAGCTCCACAGTGCAAAAAAGCTCGGCGAACTCAGCAAGCGATCTGGTTTGGGACTAGCTGGGCTGGCACTAAACTGGGGACTGGGTTGCCAGTCTGCTGGCGGAAACCTAAGTCCAGTTGCAATCGCTACTAAAATCACCGTAAAAGCTACCCCGAGAATTCTAAACGTGCTATCAATGCCATAAGTATCGATTAAAAACTTGGCTAGGGGTGCGGTAATCAATGGTGATAGACCAAAGCCAACTACAGTTAAACCGACAGTCAATCCCTTGAGATCGGGAAACCACTTAGCGGTGACGGAGATCGGTACACCATAGACAATACCAATACCAGCTCCGGCAATCAGACCATAGGTAATAATCAATAGGGGAATACTGGTGGCGAAACTTGAGAGAAAATAGCCCAAGCCCACGATCGTCCCCCCGACAGCGGTTACTTTAGCTGCACCATAACGTTCGATATATCTACTCGAGATCGGCATCAAAATTGCAAATACGACCAGCAATGTCGCAAAAGGTAACAATGTATCTGTTGCCCCAATGGTCATTCCTTGCTGTTTAAAAGCTTCTGTCAGCGGCTTGCGAAAAATGCTCCAGGAATAAACTGTACCCAAGCAGAGCATCGCTATAATTCCCATTGGTAAAAATAGCCATCGACCTTGCCGAGCAGGTAAGCCAAATATTTTCAGGTCGTTCATTAGATCTTTTATGTCTCAATAGTCTAGACAAATTTATACTTATAAGGTATGAAGTATAGACGAAAAGTGAGTCATCGCATCCAGTACAAGTGCAAAAAAGCACTCGATCGCGATCGATCGTCAAATAGACCTCCTGCCAAAGTAAAAATACAATCTTTTTCAGTACTGCTTCGATCTCGACAGCGATCGATAGATTCAATCGACGATGGTCGATCGCCTAGTTCTCTCATGCAGCACCTATGCCAACGATCGAAGAAAGTATTAAGATGAGAAGGATACAGTCTAACCCCAACTAACTCACCTTTACCCAGCCTGCTCCACCACGATATGAATATTCTCAGCGATTTACTTTTACAAAAGCAGCAACCCACCCGCGAAAAGAAACAACAAAAGGGGATTCAGATCAAAACCGAGCGGGAGATTGGGATCATGCGCCAATCTTCGCGGATTGTCGCCACTGTCTTAAAAGAAATTATGACAATGGTGGAGCCTGGGATGACGACAGCAGATTTGGATGCTTACGCTGAGAAAAGAATTCGGGAAATGGATGCGATTCCTAGTTTCAAAGGTTTATATGGCTTTCCGGCTTCCATCTGTTCGAGTATTAATGATGAAGCGGTGCATGGTATCCCCAACCGTAAAAAAGTACTCAAGCAAGGCGATGTACTCAAAGTCGATACGGGTGCCTTCTTTCAAGGTTTTCATGGTGATTCTTGTATCACGATCGGTGTCGGTACCGTTACTCCCGCAGCCGCTAAACTAATTACCATCGCCGAGGAAGCTCTCTACAAGGGCATCGAACAGGTTAAAGAAGGTGCCTACTTGCTAGACCTTGCTGGTGCAATTCAAGACCATGTGGAGGGCAATGGCTTTAGTATCGTGGAAGATTTTACCGGACATGGCGTCGGGCGCAATCTGCACGAGGAACCATCGGTATTTAATTTCCGCACGCGCGAAATGCCAAATGTGAAGCTCAGAGCGGGGATGACGATCGCGATCGAGCCAATTATCAACGCCGGATCGAAGATTACCAAAATGATGCCAGACAAATGGACGGCAGTAACAGTCGATAAATCCCTGTCGGCGCAGTTCGAGCATACTGTCTTGGTAACTAAGGATGGTTATGAAATTTTGACCGATCGCAGTTTAGTTTAAAAAAGATTGGCTCGATCTTGAACCGATCTGGCAACTTAACTGTCTAAAGATGAGAAGACCAAATACAGCAAGGGAATCTCCTCATGAACAGATCGATCGTTGCAATTATCACTGGCTTGTTAGTATTGACGCCGCTAGCTGCACAAGCAGGGCCGATCCAAAACCGGACTAATAATCAACAACACCGAATTTATCAAGGTGTCAAAAATGGTTCGATTTCGCCCAAAGAGTATCGGCGACTCGAACGCCGACAAGATAATATCGAAGCGTCACGACGTCGGGATGTTCGGAGTGGTGGCAAATTGACTCAAGGTGAAAAACACCGCCTCAACTATCGTCTCAACCGTCTTTCTAATACGATCTATCGTACTAAGCACAACTAACATTTACTCTTTGAATAGACGTACCTGAATCCACTAGATCTAGATATTATTATTTAGACCTGGTGGATTTTTAGTCGATACTTTTTGGCTAGAGAACCTGGTTCTGGGTGAGGATGTTTTAACGCAAAGGACGCAAAGGTTTTTGGTCTTGGAGTGAGGGTTATTAGAGATCGCCGCTAAGGACGCAAAGGGGGAGGATCGTTATCATCTGAACTGGATTTACAGTCGATCGAATTTGGTACTAGTTTGAGTGTTGGAGTCATTAGTGAACCTTTTTGCTGGTGAGCCTGTCTAAACTGGTATAGACGAAAGTGTGGTGAGCTGATTAGGATGGATCGATATCTTAAATGGGTGAGCAGTTGCTAGGTGCGAATGATGCGGCTGAATCGATCGCTGACGAGCTGTTGGTTAAACGTTGTATCGACAGCAACGATCGCCAGAGTTTTCGGCTGTTGTATCGTCGCCATCAAGCTCGCGTGCGCCAAATTATTTATCAGCTTGGCGATCCGATCGCCTTGGACGATTTAGTCCAAGAAGTATTTTTACGTGCGTGGAAAGGATTACCCAAATTTCGCCAGAATGCTCAATTTTCAACTTGGCTCTATCGGATCGCTTGGAATGTTGCATCGGATCGACGTCAAACTTTGGCACAGGATCGATCGCGGCTGCATCAGATCGGGGTCATCATGTTGGGTGGCAATATTCTGCGCGATCGTTTGCA
>NZ_JANNDR010000178.1:0-2418 GCF_031378165.1 Chamaesiphon sp. OTE_75_metabat_556 | reverse complement strand
GTTGAACCCACCCCGCCGGAGCGGGCACCCCTCCTGGGAGGGGATTTACCCCCGTAGAGTTGAGACCCTATATTCCGTGCCCATCTCTCAATTCTCAATGCTCTACCCCAAGCCCTGACAAACGAAGCCAGCCCAGAAGTAAGGATGGTTGAAGGGTTGATCCTGTTGGCTGTAATCGTCGAGTCTTCCAGCCGCATCTAGAGCTTTTGTATAGGCATTGGTGAGATCGCCAGAATCTCGATCGAATTTCGCTTTGTCGATTTCACCTCGATTGAATTCAGCTTTCAAGTCAGCTCGATCGCGTTTATTTGCTTTGCCATAAGCTTGAAAGTTAGCTCGCAAATCTTTGGCATAGTCGCGTTTAAAATCTGCGCCTGTTAGATTTCGTAGCCGATTTTGAGCCATTTTTAGGGCAATATCGCGGCTGTAATTGGCATGACGATGTTGATAGTAAAAAGTTGAAAATAGGGCGGTTGCTAGGTCGTCTACCGCCCAGAGGGTGCCGATCACGGTACTGGCTCCGGCACAGAGAAATCCGGTGGAGATGGTGAGCAGATCGTCGGTGATGCCTGTGGTGCCGAAGTTGGTTTCGCAGCAGGAGAGGAAGATTTCGCGGAGGTGTTGGTAGCGAGTTTTCATCAAGCTTTGCAAGGTAATATTACCATCGGCGAGTTTGACGGCGGATTCGAGGGGGTTGTCGAGGCGGGAATGGGCGTGGTTGGCGAGGTGGAGGGTGGTGATGGGCTTGGTGGATCGATCGATCAGTGCGTGGAAGGCGGCGACGGTGGCTTGTTTGCGTCCTTGGAGGCGGTAATCTGAATCGATTTGGAAGAGGTTTGCGAGTTGTTGTCCTTCAAATCCGGCACCGGGGAGGGTGCCGTCGGCGTTTTCGACGGTGCCGTATTGGGGGGTGGTAATGGTCGATCGATCTTTGCAGTATTGGAGGATCTGGCAACTGGGGATGAGGCGGATGGTGAATTTGTCGCCTAGTAACTCGCCCCGGAACCCACCCCGCCCTTTGGGCACCCCTCCGAGGAGGGGATTTATGGGGAGGGCGGCGAAGGGGATTTGGTGGAGGTAGAGGTGGGGGATGATGATGAGTTCGGTGATGTTTGGTAATTTGTCGATGAGTCGATCGAGTTGGAGGCGTTGGGATAGT
Organism: Chamaesiphon sp. OTE_75_metabat_556; assembly: GCF_031378165.1. Taxonomy (NCBI): domain Bacteria; kingdom Bacillati; phylum Cyanobacteriota; class Cyanophyceae; order Gomontiellales; family Chamaesiphonaceae; genus Chamaesiphon; species Chamaesiphon sp. OTE_75_metabat_556. Next base: position 1,259 of record NZ_JANNDR010000178.1, on the reverse strand, counting down.
TGTGCGAGTGTCGGTTGAATTCGATCGATCCAACCGATCTCTAATAGTTCGCTGTCGATCTCATTTGCTTGGGCGAATTCTTGCAGCTCTGGATTTTTATCGATCTGGGATTTAAGTTGACGAAACATGTAGGGCATTGCCCATTGTATTCTCAACCATTGCTGTAGTCGCGCGAAGCCTTCGCCTTGACAGGTGTGGATTAGTGGTTCGTTGTCTCGTGTGATGATGAAGATCTGGGTATCGTTATCGGTGGTGTAGAAGCTGAGGATGGCAGTGGTGTCGGTGGTAATTAACTGCTGAATCGTCGGTAGATCGATCGGTGTTACCTGTTGTTGTTCGGCAAATTGAGGATCGATCGACCGAATTTTGAGCCAGACGGTTTGTTTCTGGGCTTCTAATTCGCCAATCTTTGCGCTGACTTGGAGCATTGCCCGACTATTGCGGGTAGTGAGTTGGCAGTTAGCGGCGGTGGTTTCGGTGCGTTGCTGTTGATAAATCTGGTGTTGGAGCGACTCGTATTCAGCCTGATAGATTTTCACTTGCGCTGGTACTTCACTATCGCGATCCAGATCGTTAGTCGCCATAAAGTCTACCAATTGCCGACTGCGGGCGCGTTCGCTATATTCGATCGCTTTACCGATTTGCCCGTGATTGATACAGGCTTGAATGGCATTTTCATAGACATAAATCGCATCACGGATCAGCTCTTGTCGATTTTCTTCATTCGCCCAACCCCGACTGGTTTCGACGGCTTGAATTGCCAGATCGTAACTGTCGATGGTGAGTTGCCAATTACCCTGTTTGAAGGCTAGATTACCAAGATTGCGGGCGGTTGTGAGGCAGTTTAGAGGTAATAGTTGAGGGGTGCGGATCGTCAGTGCAGCTTGAGAACACTCGATCGCTTCATCAATGCGATCTATTTCTTCATAAGTAGCCGCCAAGTTATTCTGAGTCATCGCCCAATCTTCGGGAAAATCTTGTCGGGATCTGACTCCTAAAGCCGCCCGATAATACTTGATCGACTGTTCCAGATTCTCGGCGCGATCTCCTCTGATTCGATTGCTGTAAGCATTAGCCAAGTTATTTTGAATTGCCGCCCATTTTCCGGGAAAATCCTCTTGGGTATACACTTCTAAAGCTGCCTCACAAGCTCTGATTGAATTTTCTATATTTTCTCCTGGATTACTTCTGAGGCGATTAATATAGATAGTAGCAAGATTGTTCTGAGTTATCGCCCACATTTCTGGATAACTTTCTTG
>NZ_JANNDR010000162.1:0-5307 GCF_031378165.1 Chamaesiphon sp. OTE_75_metabat_556 | reverse complement strand
TCTACGGTTTTTAGCCGTGCAAGTATGTCACACTCGATCGAGTCCAATGATACCTACTCTCCCAGTACTACACATCTACCGAGATCGGATCGACGCTCGATCGCAAACCAGGCTTCATCGAAACTCAATCTAAGTTCTCGCTGCTGATGAATGTTGTTTCAGCACTTGCTTGAGATACTTCCCAGTATGAGATTTAGGATTCTTTGCCACCTGTTCCGGTGTACCCACTGCTACTAATTCTCCCCCCTTATTACCACCTTCTGGGCCAAGATCGATCGTCCAATCGGAGCAGCGAATCACGTCGAGGTTGTGTTCGATGACGATAATGGAATTGCCCTTATCTACTAGTCTTTGCAGCACGTCTAGGAGCTTGTGGACATCGTAGAATGATAGTCCGGTGGTGGGTTCGTCGATTAAATATAGGGTTTTACCCGTGGCGCGTTTAGAGAGTTCGGTGGCGAGTTTGACACGCTGGGCTTCGCCGCCGGAGAGAGTGGGGGCGGTTTGTCCGAGTTTGACGTAGCCCAAGCCGACATCGACGAGGGTTTGCAGGCGGGTATAGGCGCGCGGGATATTTTCAAAAAATTCCATACCCTCTTCTACCGTCATATTTAGGACATCGGCGATCGATTTGCCCTTATATTTAACCTGGAGGGTTTCGCGGTTGTAGCGTTCGCCTTTGCAGACGTCGCATTGAACGTAGACATCGGGGAGGAAGTTCATTTCGATGATGTTGACGCCTTGTCCGCTACAGGCTTCGCAGCGTCCACCTTTGACGTTGAAGGAAAATTGTCCGGCTTTATAGCCGCGTGTTTTGGCTTCGATGGTTTGGGTGAAGACTTCGCGGATGGTGTCGAATACGCCGGTGTAGGTGACGGGATTCGATCGCGGGGTGCGACCGATCGGTGATTGATCGATGATAATAACTTTATCGATCGCACTTATCCCTTTGAGTTCGTCTACATCTTTGGGGAATGGTACCCGTTTAGTGAGATGGTGCTGGAGTGCGGGGTGGAGCAGTTCGTTGATCAGGGTGGATTTGCCCGAACCGGATACGCCGGTAATTGAGACTAATTTACCGAGGGGGAATTCGACATCGAGATGTTTGAGGTTGTTACGATTGGCATTTGTGAGGGTTAAACTGCGCCCATTACCTTCGCGTCTGGCTGCGGGTGTGGCGATGCCCAGACGTCCCGATAAGTAGGCACCCGTAATTGAATCTTCGGATTTCAGGAGGGCTTCTAAATCGCCTTCGACGACGATGCTACCACCATGCACGCCCGCGCCAGGGCCGATATCCACCAAATGATCGGCGGCGCGAATGGTATCTTCGTCATGTTCGACGACGATGAGGGTATTGCCTAAGTCGCGGAGTTTGGTGAGGGTGTCTAATAGTCGGCCATTATCGCGTTGATGCAAGCCGATACTCGGTTCGTCGAGGACATATAATACCCCTGTCAAACCGGAACCAATTTGAGTCGCGAGGCGAATCCGTTGGGCTTCGCCGCCGGATAGGGTCATCGCAGCCCTGTCGAGTGTGAGATAATCTAAGCCGACGTTGAGCAAAAATTGTAGTCGGGCGGTAATTTCTTTGAGAACTAATTCGCCAATTTTAATTTGTTTGTCAGTTAATTTTAACCGATCGAGCTTAGCCAAACATTCATCGATCGCGGCACTGGTAAAATCGAGAATGCCATACTGCCCCAGTTTTACCGATTGAGCTTCCGCCTTTAAGCGATGGCCGCCGCAAGCTTCACAGGGGCGATTGGTGAGGTATTGTTCGAGCTTTTGTTTTTGCAATTCTGAGGCATCATTGTATTGGCGTTCGAGAGTTTTTAATACACCTTTAAACCGCCGATGATCGTCGAGATCTTCCATCCAGATCGGTTCGGATCTGCCCTCTAAAATCAAGGCTTGTTGTTCGGGAGTTAATTTATTCCAGGGTGTATCGAGCGCAAATCCAGCAGCTTGTCCCAGACTATATAATAGGGATAAATAATAGGAATTATCCTTGTCCGACCAAGGCGCGATCGCGTGATAGACGGCCGCAGATGGATCGGGAATAATCAGTTCTGGATCGAATGTCCGCGAGCTGCCAAGGCCATGGCAAGCAGTGCAGGCACCATAGGGAGAATTAAATGAGAATAATCGTGGCGATAATTCTTCCATCACTGCCCCATGTTCGGGGCAAGCAAATTTCTCGGAAAATACTAATTCTGTCGGTAAATCGGGATTGATTTCGGCACCTTCATCGGCAATTAGGGAGATAATGGCAATCCCTTCGCCATGTCGCAAACAAGTTGTCAAAGAATCCGATAATCGTGATTCGATCCCTTCTTTATTAATCAATCGATCGACCACAATTTCGACTGAATGATGCTGGTTTTTATCTAAGACAATTCGATCAGCTAATTCGCGAATTTCGCCATTCACCCGCACGCGCACGAAGCCTTCAGATGCCAGACTAGATAATACTTTTTGGTGTGTCCCTTTTTTGCCTCGGACGATCGGTGCTAAGATCTGAAACTTAGTCCGTTCGGGCAGATCGCGAATCCTGTCGCTCATTTCATCGATCGTTTGGGGCGAGATTGATCGATCGCACTGGGGACAATGCGGCGTACCCGCCCGACCGTATAGCAACCGAAAATAATCGTAAATCTCCGTCACCGTTCCCACGGTCGATCGCGGATTATTAGAAGTAGATTTCTGATCGATCGAGATCGCCGGACTCAAACCTTCGATCGCATCCACATCCGGCTTATCCAATTGTCCCAAGAATTGCCGCGCGTAGGCACTCAGGGACTCCACATATCGCCGTTGACCCTCGGCAAAGATCGTATCGAATGCCAGTGAGGATTTGCCCGAACCAGACACCCCAGTAAATACAATCAATCGATCGCGCGGTAGCTCTAAACTAATATTCTTGAGGTTGTGCTGTTTGGCACCACGGATGCGAATGGTGTCTCGGTCGGTTGAAGCCATAGGGATCGAGTTGGGAATTCACGATAGGGCAAACTTCTGTTTTAACACAAATGTCTGATGTCTTAACATCTTCCCTCATAAATTACCCGCATAAATTCGATTTGATATCACTACCTGCAGACTTAATCGAGTTGCTGATGACTGTAAAGACCAGGGGTACAGTTGCTGCTACATCAATTAATCCGACCCATTGTAAAATTTTTGATCACATGAAAGTATATTTATTTTGCGATCGTGTTTAAGGCGAATTACAATAGCCACTAGCATTATTAGCAACTTGCGCTGGTGAACCGTAGGGTAAATTAGACACCATACATTTTGTTGCTTGACCTCTTTGAATCACCCCATTCCTCATTTGGGTATTCAAATTGTTGATTAATTGAGCATTCACCGCATTGCTACGATTTTTGTAAGCTTGAGTAACTTGTTGGCTCATTTGAATCAACTGTGCTTTTTTTTCGTCGAGCATGGCAAATTTGGTCAACAACATCCTTACTTTAGCTCCATCACCAGCTTGCATAGCATTCCGAGTCTGCTTGGAAAGTTGATTGTAGCTCAGATAAACCTGAGCTAGTTCCCCCTGAATCCGATATGTGGTGTCCAATGCGGTTTGGGCTGATGCTAGATCGCCAGCATAGTAGGGCAGGCTTTGTAATCCCAACTCACTATTCCGCTGAAGATGAACGGCTGCTTGTCCAGATGTTTTGATGAGAACGTTAGTAAGTTTAAACGCTCGATCGCGATTAGGTGCATTCCAAAATTGCTCTAATACCGCAAAAAAGCGATCGGCTGCTTGATTTGCTAGCTTTTCTTCTTGGTTGGCGGCATCTACTAAGGGGCGATAACTAGTGACCTGCACTAATAAACTCCGATCGAGAAATCGTGTCATCGCTGTTTGAGGCAGGCTGTGGCACAGTCCCGGAATCAGAGCTAATACTACTCCTGCGAACATCGTCACGATCCCGAACTGTATTACAGCTATTTTCATCATCGCTGACAAAGTGAAATTTATACCGTTAGTGTAGCATTCATCCCAAACATTGCCGTACAATCGACTACAATTTCGACTGGATGATGTTATCGTCATGACTAATTCCAGCTACGTTATTCCATTGCTGTAGCTGAGTCGAGGCACTCAACTAGAATGCGTTGAAGTGTAAAAATGTTGACGATCGCGGAGTCTGGTAATTTAGCCACTGATAAATCGATTGAAAGGTAAACTTATTGTTCTGATTTTATAGGTTCAGTAGAGAATATTCGCTCGATCGTGTCAATCCATTGCATTATTCATTTACTAATACCAAACAGTTATTAAAATCTTGTCGCAATGCTACCTCATCCAAATCGCGACCAATTAACACCAATTCATTTTTGCGTTCCTCATCTGTCCGCCACTCTCGATCGAGTCTGGCATCCAGAATCATGTGAACTCCCTGCAATACAAATCGCCGCTCTTGGCCGTGAATATTCAAAATCCCTTTCATCCGAAAAATATTTTGTCCTTGAGTTGGCAATAATTTACTCAACCATTCCTGGATTTTTTCTACATTCATCGCACCTGATGCCACTAATGCGATCGATCCGACTGATCGATCGTGTTCGTGGGCTTCTTCACCCAAAAAATCTGGATCGATCGTGAGTGCATGACTGAGATCAAAGCCACCAATCCCCAGAATTGCATCGAGATCGACACGGGCAGATTGAGTGCGATAAATTTTGGCGATCGCATTCATCCCCCGAATTTTAGATTCTAATTCGTCTAATTCGGCTGGGGTCACTAGATCGGTTTTGTTAATCAAGATTCGATCGGCAAAAGCAATCTGTTCCTGGGCTTCCTCTGCATCCCAGTGAAGATGAATGTGTTTGGCATCAACCACTGTTACGACAGCATCTAAATGAGTTTGTAACTGGACATCTTCATCGACAAAGAAAGTTTGAATGACGGGTGCCGGATCGGCTAAACCGGTGGTTTCAATTACCAATCGATCGAACTTATCCCGACGGTGCATCAGATTGCCAATAATCCGCATCAAATCGCCGCGAACAGTGCAGCAAATACAGCCATTATTCATCTCAAAAATTTCTTCATCGCTACTTACCACTAGCTGATTATCAATCCCGATTTCGCCAAATTCATTCACAATTACAGCGATTTTTTGACCGTGTTCTTGAGTCAGAATATGATTGAGTAATGTAGTTTTGCCCGCGCCTAAATATCCGGTTAGGACTGTTACTGGCACGGTAGAACGCGCTGGATTTTCCAGATTAGTCATCAGTACCTCGATCGTAAGTTGGCTATGATTAACAGTTGGGTTCGTAAATACC
>NZ_JANNDR010000152.1:0-2172 GCF_031378165.1 Chamaesiphon sp. OTE_75_metabat_556 | reverse complement strand
ATTACGATCGATATTCAGGATTGGGAACACGCCGAAATCGCCTATGATCGCGCGCGCGAGATTTCTAACGGGGTGATTGTCGAGCATTTCTACCAGGGTAGAGATCATCGAATTTTGGTCGTCAATCATCAGGTGGTAGCGGTAGCGGAACGGGTGCCTGCTCATGTGGTGGGCAATGGTGATGATACAATCGCTGAACTAGTAGAGCAGGAAAATCAAGATGTGCGGCGCGGTGATGGTCATGATAATATGTTGACCAAAATCGAGCTAGATGATTCTACAGCCGAGATGTTGCACCGTCAGGGATTTGGACTGAAGACGATCTTGCGATCGGGTGAGGTCTGCTATCTCCGCGCAACTGCTAATCTGAGTACGGGTGGAATTGCGATCGATCGGACGGATGAGATTCACCCTGATACTGTCTGGCTGGCGGAACGGGTATCACGGATTATCGATCTGGATGTGGCGGGGATTGATGTAATTACTACTGATATTACTAAAACTCTGGCGGAAGTAGACGGAACGATCGTCGAAGTTAATGCTGCGCCTGGATTACGGATGCACATCTCGCCCAGCCAGGGAGTAGGGCGAAATGTGGCGGCACCGATTCTGCGGATGTTGTTTCCGCCTGGTACGCCGACGCGGATTCCGATTATCGCCATTACAGGCACTAATGGTAAAACTACCACTACCCGCTTAATCGCCCACATTTTCAGTCAGGTTTATGATAGTGTTGGCTTTACCACTACTGATGGGATCTATATCGGCGATCGATTAGTCGAAAAAGGTGATACTACAGGCCCTCAAAGTGCCCAGATGATTCTCCAAGATCCGACGGTGGATATTGCGATTCTAGAGACAGCGCGGGGCGGTATTTTGCGATCGGGTTTAGCGTTCCAATCCTCCGATGTGGGCGTGGTTTTAAATGTCGCCGCCGATCACCTGGGCTTGGGTGATATTGAAACGATCGATCAACTCGCTAGAGTCAAAGCGGTAATTGCTGAAACTGTTCACCCCGATGGTTTTGCAGTGCTCAATGCCGACGATGAGCGAGTAGCAGCAATGGCAAAAGATGTGCCGGGGAAAGTTGCTTATTTCTCAATGAATCCAGATCACCCCCTGGTTCGCTCCCATGTCCAACGCGGTGGAATAGCTGCTGTCTATGCTGACGGATACATTACCATCTTGCAACAGGATTGGGTACACCGAATCGAGAAAGTCGAGCGCGTCCCCCTCACCCTCGGCGGACGGGCACCATTTATGATTGCTAATGCCTTAGCCGCCTGTCTAGCCGCCTTCGTTCAAGGTGTTAACGTCGAACACATTCGTGCCGCTTTACGCAGCTTCAAAGCCTCTGTCGCCCAGACTCCAGGGCGAATGAACCTCTTCAACCTCGGACGCTATCACGTCCTCGTAGACTATGCCCACAATCCAGCTGGCTATGCCGCTGTCGGCAGCTTTGTCAAAAACTGGACTGGGGCGGCGATTGGGGTCGTTGGGGGACCAGGTGATCGGCGGGACGAGGATCTGATTGAATTAGGCAAACTTTCTGCCACATTCTTCGATCGAATCATCGTCAAGGAAGATGATGATAATCGGGGTCGCCCGTGGGGAGATACCGCCGAATTAATCGTCCAAGGGATCGAACAAGTTGTAACTGAAACACCCGTTCCTCACTCAATTATGCTCAATGAAGTTGAAGCGATTGAATGGGCACTAGACAACGCTCCAGACAATAGTTTGGTGGCAATGTTCCCCGACAATGTTAGTCGGGCGATCGCGTTAATCATGGCTCGTAATCCGATTTCTGACGCTTCAGATACAGCGATCTCAGTAGAATTGAAGCCAGATAATTTACCAAAATTAGATCCAGTTTCAGCAAGTAATAATGGTACCCATAGCATCAAATAAGTTAACGCGATTAGTGCAGACATGGTACCATCGATATCCCTAAATCGGATCAAAATTACTCCAGGACAGAGAATCTATCTACCCGATCTGAGCTGGGAGGAATTTGAGCAGACTTTAGTAGAACTGGGGGAAAAAAGAGTTACTAGGATTGCTTATTGTGCGGGAGAATTAGAGATTCGGATGCCATTGCCAGAACACGAACGGATTAAAGTATTAATTAGCAACTTGCTTGTTGTGTTACTGGAAGAATTGGATTTCTTT
>NZ_JANNDR010000139.1:0-11658 GCF_031378165.1 Chamaesiphon sp. OTE_75_metabat_556 | reverse complement strand
ACAAGATGCCGACTGTCTAACAAACCTGTTGCACGCCGACCATATTGAGTTCTTCGTTAAGTCCGAGAGTTTAACGGCGGGTGAACGGGAACGTTAGATGAATCCAAAAATGCTTTCAATCACTTCATAAAAAATGGCTCTATTAGCTGAGGTTAGAAACTGGCTTGCCTTCATACTTGCTGTAGGTGGTGGATTCATAGCCATACAGACTTTTTTAAGCAATCAGAAACAGCGTCGTCTGGAAAATAGTTTTCGACTAGTCGTCATGTTTAGAGAATCTTTGCATGAAAAGGATATAGAAGCTTGGAAAAATATTTTTCATGCCACTTCAGAGCCAGCGGGGGCAGAGAAAGGATATTTAGTAAAAGTTATTGACGGGAATAGACTGCAACGTCTAATGGTTAGGTACTCATCTAACAAGCGGCTGCACTCGGAACGGATTTGAACGCTGTGGGTTATGATGCGAAATGCAACGCCGTCCGCTCAATTCGAGGCCGTTTGCCCAGATGTGAGTGTTAGCTTTAAACTCAATGTCGAAGATAGTGAGTTAAAATAAAGCCTGACTCATTTACACCCAATCGCCCAACCATGCAATTCATCGATCTCGCAGAAGTAGAAGTAGAATCCGGCAGTGGTGGCGATGGGATGGTAGCCTTTCGACGAGAAAAATACGTCCCCGCTGGTGGTCCCGCTGGTGGTAATGGCGGCAAAGGCGGCTCGGTCTTGTTGACCGCTGTCGAAAATCTCCAAACCTTACTAGACTTCCGCTACAACCGTCGCTTCAAAGCGGAGAATGGTACTAAAGGTGGCTCGAAAAATTGTACGGGTGCGACCGGAGAAGATCTAATCGTCGAGGTACCTTGTGGTACGATAGTTTTTGATACGGCAACTGACGAACTACTTGTCGATCTGGTCGAACCAGGCCAAACTTTTAAAGTCGTCTCTGGTGGTAAAGGTGGCTTGGGAAACGCGCACTTTCTCAGTAATAGCAACCGCGCGCCAGAATATGCCCTCCCTGGACAACCACCCCAGCAAAAACGGATTCGTCTAGAATTAAAATTACTAGCAGAAGTTGGGATTATCGGTCTGCCAAATGCAGGTAAATCCACACTGATTTCGGCACTTTCTGCCGCCCGTCCAAAAGTAGCGGATTATCCCTTTACTACTTTAGTTCCAAACTTGGGTGTAGTTCGCAAGCCGTCTGGGGATGGTACCTTATTTGCCGATATTCCAGGCTTAATTGAGGGTGCCTCTCAAGGTGCCGGTTTGGGACACGACTTTCTGCGACATATCGAGCGCACGCGCGTATTATTACACTTAGTCGAGGCAACTAGCGACGACCCGATCGGGGCTTACCAGACGATTCAGCAAGAGTTAATCGCCTATAATGACTCTTTAGCCACCCGACCCCAAATTCTGGCACTGAGCAAGATCGATGCGGTGGATGAGGAGGAAGTCGCCGAAATCGCCCAAGCTTTAAGCGCGGTCGCCAACCAGCGAGTATTCTTGATTTCGTCAGCGACGCGGACGGGATTAGATCCACTGCTTCAGGAAGTGTGGCAGCAATTGGATAAATTAGCCGCCGAACGCCTTGCGGATAAGTTAGCACTCGAACGAGTCGCCTTTCCCATCCTCAAATAACAAAAATAGGTAGGCATAGTTCTTAACTATACCTACCTATTTGGCAAAACTGCTGTTCTAGTACGGACAGGGAGGGATTCGAACCCTCGATAGAGTTACCCCTATAACACATTAGCAGTGTGCCGCTTTCGACCACTCAGCCACCTATCCAGATAGCGCAGATTTACTGACATTTCTTGATCGTACCATACTGCTTCGGTTTTTACAAGATATTGCAAATTGATGATGACAAACACCCCGACCGAGCTTACTCAAGTCTCAGCTCACCCAGCCGATCGATTCGCGATCGGGTTTGCCCCCCTGTCTCTGGATGAAGTCTATCAGCTCGCTGACGATGCGGGGAATGGGGCGGTGGTGGTGATGAGCGGCACAGTCCGCGATCATACGGATGGCCGCGCAGTAGACTATCTCGAATACCAAGCCTACGCACCGATGGCGATGCGTGTCTTTGCCGCGATCGGCTGGGATCTGCGCACCCAGTGGCCAGAGGTTAATCATCTGGTCATCTATCACCGGGTCGGCAAACTCAAAATCGGTGAAATCAGCGTGCTGGTAGCCGTCGGTACACCTCATCGCGGTGAAGCATTTGCCGCGTGTCAATACGCGATCGATACACTCAAACATCAAGCACCAATCTGGAAAAAGGAATGGTACACCGAAATCGACGGTCAAAAAGCCAGTACCTGGGTCAGTATTGGTGCTTGTGAAGCATCCTCATCGACTCACTGAACCAACAGCACACCAAAAATGAGTCCCGACTAAATTTACAACTCCCAACTCCCCGCTCCCCGATCTCAACGAGCCTTCCGGGGAAATGAAGGTAAATTTTGGCGGAGTAGCTCGGTAGACGATCGCACATTGCCAGCATCTTGAAATTGAAACTCCGAATTCCATTCTGGTGGTTGTGAGATCTCAAGATCGGCAATAGGTTTGAGGGCAAATCTTTTGACAAATAAGTTTCTAAAAAACTGCTTAGCTTGCCAAGCATCAACACAAAAATGAATGACGATCACTACATACAGCAGTGCGAAGATTGCTACTATCGTCAAATATCCATCATTTTTGCTACCACCCAAAACATTGTCGAGGGCAGGGGCAATTGTGGCGAGTAGTCCACCCAACCCAGCCAACAGCAGCGCAAATGTAATGCTGTGGAGCTTAACATCGAGTAAAATTTCATAACCATGATGCAGACTATTAATATCGCCTTCGATCGTCGGAAATAAGAAGTCTGGTAAATGAAAATACTCAGATCCCACCAGCCGAGTTGCGGAAAATTTAAATCCCTGGATCTGACCAAAATAACGTTTCGGGAAGGGTTTGAGATCGTGGATATCTGGTTCTAGAACGTCGATGGAGGATCGTTCGGAGGCTGAACTAACATAAATTGCACTTGCTAATCGTTGTGTAATTTGTGAAAAGTCTAGCGTGCTGACAATCACACAACTATCTAAGGGAATTTTAATCATCGTATCTAGATTACCTAAAGATCTACTGCAATTGAAACATCGAATCAACCGACTGGTCGGTAATATCTAACACCCTTATCACTTAGTTTATAGCTGAATCGTAAATAATTTCTATACTCTGACCCTAATTTGGGCAAAAATACTGAGCGAGATCGAGTCAAATTTAATGCTAAGTAGCTAACCCAGTGCTGAATTCCGAGCCTCATCTCTATCTTTGGGGTGCAGTTTGGGTACTTTAATTGATGAGTGAGTAAGCGAAGATCGGTAAATTGAGTATGAAAGTAACTATAGATGTAGTGGCGGGCGATCTGCCCCCTACCGGAGCGCAAATGACATCAATGGTACAGGCGGCCAGCGACCCCACTACCAGCCCTCAACTGCTACGCCAAATTGCAACCCAGACGGATTGGCAACTGCGACAATTAGTCGCGAGCAATCCCAACACACCAACTGATACCTTATGGCAATTAGGGATTGATTTTCCCGAAGCAATTTTAAATAATCCTGTTTTTGAACTCTTGCAGTTAGAGCAGCTCGATCTAGTCGCCACAATTCCGCATCCGACTCTGACTAGTTTGCTGCAATGCGATCGCGTCCCTACCCGTTTTATGGAATATGCGGTGAGTCGGCAGGATTATAGTCTGTGGCTGGCAGTAGCCTATAATCCTCACACGCCCAGCGCAATCCTCGAAAATTTGGCTCAAAAATCTCGCCGCCAAGATCGAGAATTGATTCGGGCGGTAGCCGCACACCCCCAGACCCCCGTACATCTATTGGCCGAAATTGTTGACATCGGCGAGGGCATCGCGCGAATTGTGGCCGAAAATGCCCAGACACCGATCTCTGTACTCAAACAAATCCTCCGTAAGTATGCTCATCCTCACGATCCGACGTTTACCACCCTAGTGGCACTCCACCCGCAGCTAAATCCCTGTCTGTTGATGCAGATGTATCTAGCCCCGAGTGATGCAGCAGCCCAATCTTTGTGGCTAGCCAAACAGATCGATACCCCACCAGCACAATTAATGCAGCTAGCGGATACTGATTGGTCGGTATTGCGGCTGGCTGTCGTCCGCCATCCCCATACGCCCAGTCAGACGATCGATTTGCTCTGGCAGCAACTCCAACTCCAGATCGATCCTCACGCCCCCAGCGTGCTCGATCGACTAATTTATGATTCTTTTGCCAGTAATCCGCAGACGTCCCCCCAGCTTCGCGGGGAGTTGCGGAAGTTATTGAAATAACGATCCGATCTAGACAGTTGGCAATCCAGCCGACAAATACCTGAATATCTCCCACCTGCTCCAAACTTGCGCTATCATGAATCCTCAAGATTTACAGACTTATCTCGATCGACTAATTACCAATCAGCTCAAAATTAGCACCATGATTTGGGGTGCGCCCGGAATTGGTAAATCGAGTATCGTCAGGCAACTTGCTACCACCCATCAGCTCGAATTTATCGATATCCGGCTGAGTCAATTGGCACCGACAGACTTGCGTGGGTTGCCGGTAGCTGTAGATGGGGTTTCTAAATGGTTGCCACCGGAATTTTTGCCCCAGCAGGGACGGGGGATCTTATTTCTGGATGAGATTAATATGGCTCCACCAGCGATGCAGGGTGTCGCCCAGCAGCTGATCTTGGATCGGCGAGTGGGTAGTTATGTCGTCCCCGATGGCTGGTTTGTATGGGCAGCAGGCAATCGCAAGGAGGATCGCGCGGGAGTATTTGATATGCCAGCACCGTTAGCCAATCGGTTCTTGCACTTACAAGTCGAGCCGGATTTTGAAAGTTTTAAGGCGTATGCGTTGCAGCAGGGCGTTCACGAGCAAATTATTGCGTTCTTATCTTTTCGCCCTAGTCTGCTGCACAAAATCGATCCGCAACAGCCCGCTTGGTGTTCGCCGCGATCGTGGCTGATGGCCAGTAGTTTGCACGCGAATGGGTTGGATATTGCCCCAGCGATCGGGACGGCAGCTAGTGCCGAATTTCAAGCTTTTCTCATGATGTATCGGATGTTACCCGATCTGAAGGCGATTTGTGAAGGCCACGGTAGTCAAATTCCGTTTCCGGTCGAGCCTTCGGCGCGCTATGCTACCGCGATCGGTTTAACAGTACATGCATCTACTGATGTCGATCGTGCTCATCATGCGTTTCGTTGGCTCAGTCAAGTCGCGACAGCCGAGTGGGTACAGTTATTTGTTGCGGACTTATTGGGCTTGATGCGATCGTGCGGCCAATTGGGCATACTCACAGCCTTAATCGCGAAAGATCCTGCCATTCAGAAATTCCTTCAAGACTACCGCCAATTGGTGGCATCTTCAAATTAGTCACCCATCAAAAACCCAACCCTGACGGGGTTGGGTTTTGCAGTAATAGCTCAACAAATTTTTAATAAAGTGACGTCGCGACTAAAACCCGTTGCGACCCCAAACTACCATCGAAATCGACCAGGTAAATAATACTAAGAGCGAGACCCAGCCTAGTGTCAGAATATCCATATTTTTAGTTAGAAGTATATTTTTATGTCTTCATCTATCATAATCCGTTGCGGCCGTACTTAGCAAACAACCGGATAGTTAGGGGATAGGGGATAGGGGGTAGAGGGTAGAGGGTAGTGAATAGTGGATAGTGAATAGTAATTGAAAATACTCTCCGTCCCTGAGTCCTCCGTCTCCCCGCTCTCTGCTTCAAGCTTCGACCTAATCCCCTGCCAACTGCTTGACCTTGGCTAATAACTCTTGGCTCAATTTCATAAAAGCTTTGGAGCCAGCGGAGCTAGGATTCTCGATCGCCACAGGCTGGAAACTATCGATCGCTTTGGCGACATTGACATCCATGGGAATCCGAGTTTGAAAGATTTTACTTTCCTCAAAGTCTTGGGTGACGCGATCCATCACGCGATCGTAATATCGCGCAAATAACGAACTGCCTGATAGGATAAAGACAATCCCTAATAAGCTACTTTCTAAGCAATTTTTATCGCCTTCATGAGTTTCCCTCAGCTTGGCAATTCGGCGTTCTAGCAATTGCATCCCGACCAAAGATAGTGGTTCGGGGCGGGCAGGCATGATATAAAAATGACTGGCCATAATGCCACTACGAGTCAGCAGATTATAGCCTGGAGCGCAATCGAGGATGATAAAATCATAATCATCGATCACTGGAGCTAAAATATCTTTGATCAACGAGCCTTCAAAACCATTCCAAACATCAATGAAATCGGTGTTTGGATTTTCGATTGTTTCTTGGTGAAGTTTCTCTGATACTAGAAATTCATCATAGATATCGATATCTCCAGCTAATAAATCTAGTCCTTTTACCCAACAAACATCGGTAGTAATCAGATCCTTTGTTTCAAATTTATAGCGGCTATTGGGTTTGAGTATTTTGGCGATCGAATAAGCGATCGTCTTTTTCTCGCGGCGAATTTTGGCGAAGTCTTGAGGGGTGACGAGACTAAGAGTGGCACTAATCTGGGTGTCGAGATCGACAACTAATACGCGCTTTCCATAGAGCTTGGCCAGACAAGCAGCTAGATTGACGGTGAGGGTGGTTTTACCGACACCTCCTTTCATATTGACAGTGGCGATGACTAGTCCCATGATTTATCTCAAATGGCTCCCTGACTTTAGTACGCGGTACGGACAGATCCGTAAGTACCGCTACACATGATAATAGGTTTCGATCGCTTTGGGATCGAAACTGCCTACCCTAGTTGACATAATTTTACTTGGGAGTAACACGATCTCGATCGACCGATCGAGTAAATCTAGCTACTGAATTTAGCACTGTTTACAATGTATAAGTTTCGATCGAGCCGTTCGGTAAGTGTCTGGAAAAGTATCCTCAGCGATTGTAGAGAGCACCATGCGGCATCGCTGCGAACAGATCGAGACTAGTTGCGAAATATTATGGACATAGCCACTTCATCACTCGATCGAATTATCGGCGATCGCTATCAACTTGTCGAACTTTTGGGTGAAGGGGGTAGCGGTAGCACTTATAGAGCGATGCGGCTGGCTGATGGAGCCACCGTCGCGATTAAAATCCTCTCGTTGCGCCACCTCAACGACTGGAAGCAGCTCGAACTCTTCGAGCGGGAAGCCAAGGTACTCGCACAAATTAGTCATCCCCAGATTCCTAAGTATCTGGAGTATTTTCACGTCGATACACCTGACAACCGCGCCTTTTACATCGTGCAACAACTTGCACCAGGAAAACCACTCACCGCGTGGGTGCAAGCGGGCTGGCGCGGGACAGAAGCTGAAGTGCGCGATATTGCCAATCAGTTGCTAGAAATTTTGCAGTATCTCCACCACCAGTTTCCATCGCTGATTCATCGCGATCTCAAACCCCACAATATCATTCGCAACGACGACGGACGGCTATTTCTCGTTGATTTTGGTGCGGTGCAAACTGTTTACCACAATACCCTGCTCAAAGGCTGTACGGTAGCAGGAACATTTGGGTATATGGCTCCCGAACAATTTCGTGGTGCGGCGGTGCCTGCGAGCGATTTATATGGCTTGGGTGCGACTATTTTATATCTACTTACCCATCGATCGCCTGCGGATTTACCCCAGGCACGATTGAAGCTGAGTTTTCGCAGCCATGTGAATATCTCCGCTCATTTTGCTGACTGGCTGGAGTTGATGTTGGAGCCAGATACAGCCACAAGATTTTCGTCAGTAGATGTCGCTCTCCATGCTTTCCAAAAACAGCATCGATTTCGCATTCAAAAAGGTATCAGAGTTGGTTTTCCGTGGAAAGGTGTAGCAATTGCAGCCATTATCTTATCGATTTGTACACCTCTAATCGATCGATATCGATACGCATTGATCACTAGACTAGGTTTGCCTGCTTATGATATCTGTAACGCGATTGACAACAGGGGGATCGAGTCTCTACATGAATATCTCGATCGGGGTGTCAGTGTCAATGCCACTGTGGTCGTCAAAGAAAGGGATGGCGAACTAGCAGCAAAAGTTGATACTGGCTCGTTATTACATTGCGCGATCCAGCACGAACGAGTTGAGATCGTAGAATATTTACTCAAGCGTGGTGCAGATCCTCATGTTTTCAATAGTGATGGTTTTGCCCCATTACATCAAGCAATTAAGTTCAATTATGCGATCGAACATCAAGATCCGCAAATAGCTCGCCGGATCGTACAGTTATTATTGAAATACAAAGCTGATGTCAACATCAGCAGTAGCTTGGGAAGATCGCCGCTCATGTTCGCAGTCGAAACAGTGAATCTCCAAATATTCACCGATCTCCTTCAGCATGGTGCCAAAATTGATGTCATTGATCACCAAAAATCTTCCTTATGGCATATTTTATCGGGGAACGCAAATTTTCGGCGCGGCGATGGCCATGACATCCAGCTTCAGGCGATCGCAAATATATTAATGGCCGCAAAATTAGATCCCAATCGGCGCAATCACAAGGGTAATACTCCGTTACATGAAGCATTAGAAAACTATAATCATGTCGTAATATCATTGTTGTTAGATTATCGAGTCAAAACTGACATCAAAAATACTAGCGGTCAAACACCGCTGATTACAGCAATCGATCGCCAGAACTTTGATATTGTTAAACTATTAGTGCTCAAAGGTGCTGGAATTGACGTTCCAGATAGCAGTGGTAAAACACCATTGATGGTAGCAATCGATCGCCGTAGCTTTAACGATCCTAGCAGTCATTTTACATATCAAAATTTCACCGATCCATCGGGGCGACCGATCGACAAGAATCTAACCACACCAAAAATCATTAAATTACTTATCGATCCAAGTTCTGAAAGAATTAAGCGATCGGGTGCCAATCTCAATCTAACCGATCGCCAAGGTAATACGGCCATACATTTCTTGGGCAATTTGGGTGAAGTTCATTCAGTCTCTAACGGATGTCTTCAGAATCGATCGTTGGCAATTTATACACTCAAATTAATGATGCAACATCAAGTAGATACCCAGATTGTCAATCAGAATGGGGATACTGCTTTACATATAGTTGCTAGCCAAGATTTTTTCCCTCTCACTGAACAAATGATTGATCATGGTTGGAATCCACACCAGAAAAATCGTCTCGGTATAAATACTTGGGAATTGATGAAATTAGCGACACCTAGAGAATTACGATGTCAAAATTCAGGCAATAAAAAATGGTAATCGATTCAATATTAGTGAGCCGTTATCGAATTATTGATTTATTAGGTGAAGGTGGTAGTGGTAAAACCTATCGGGCGATCGATCTGCAGGATCGAACTGAAGTTGCAGTTAAAGTTTTGAGTTTGCGAGGAATGGGGGACTGGAAAATACTCGAATTATTTGATCGCGAATCTAAAATTCTCGCTCAGTTAGAACACCATGCTATTCCCCATTATTTAGATTATTTTCAGACTGATATAGCTGGAGAATCAGATTTTTGTCTGGTTCAATCGATCGCACCAGGACGATCTTTGACTAGTTGGATCGAATCGGGTTATGTATTTAGCGAATCAGAGTTGCGAGATATTGCCACGCAGATTTTAGAGATTTTAATCTATCTTCAGACATTTAGCCCACCGATTATCCATCGCGATCTCAAACCTCAAAACTTGTTGCGGAGTGAGTCAGGCAAGATGTATTTAGTAGATTTTGGAGCTGTGCGCGATACTTATCAGCTTACGATTACAGGTGGCAGCACGATCGTCGGGACTTATGGTTATATGGCTCCCGAACAATTTCGCGGACAAGCAGTATTAGCGACTGATTTATATGGCTTAGGCGCGACATTACTCTATCTTAAATCGGGACAAGATCCGGCAGATTTGCCAGTCAGGCAGATGAAAATAGATTTTCGGGAACGAGTTAAATTATCTCCCGATTTTGCTAATTGGCTCGATCGTTTACTTGAGCCGATGCCAGAAGATCGCTATTGGAATGCCGAGCGCACATTAGCAGATCTACAAGGTAAAGTTATCACTAAAATTCCGCGTCCCAGACAACCGATCTCCCACATCTCACAGCAGGGTGATGTGATGAAAATAGTCATTCCCCCAATTTGGTTGGCAACGCGCAGTAGTAAAAGAACTTTTCTGACTGCCACAGCTTGGCTGCTAATCGCGATCGGTGGCTGGTGGCTGATGCGAGTCGCTATTTTACCTGGATTATTATGGCTGTTATTACTACTAATTGGAATAGTTGTGATTCCATGGATGCTACGTGTACTCTATCATTATTGTGCCGTCATCATCTGTGAGCGCGAACTAGAAATAATCGATCGACAGGTGATTTGTACGACTAGATTAGCCGGAATATCACTCCAGCAACGTACCATATATTTCAAAGAAATAGAAAATATAAGTTGCCAAAAAGTAGGTGCTCTGAGCTTACAAGGTGGGATTAAACTAAAGATTTCTGTACAACAATACTATAAAACTGACTTCGATCCGGGGAAGAATACTTTTTTACCTTTGTATACTTTTGGTCGATATCTAGAGCCTAACGAGCAACGGTGGTTAATCGGTGAAATCTTGGATCGGCTATATGAGATTGCACCTCGAATAGAGCAGAACTACTAGTAGATCGATAGATCTGATCGTCTCAAATTAGTAGTGGGTTGGATTTTACCTACTCAATCGAGTTCAGTAGCTGCCAGCGATCGCTAAGTTGACGGCGATAAGATTAATTTTTCGACGATCGATGCCAGTTTATCGGCGGCACCTGCTTCGCCCCGCACTTGGCGTAATGCCGATCGCATGGCAGCTAATTTTTCGGGATGTTCGAGATAATTGATCGTAAATTCAGCAACAGTTTTAGCATCTAAATTACCAACTAATTCGGGGACAATTTCTGCGCCTCCAGCCCAAATATTCGGCCATGCAAACTTGCGACTGCCCATCGTCCGATAGGCGATCGTATTGACGAGCTTGGAAATCGGCGAACCAATCAGCGGTAAATTAACTAAGATCCCTAAGCCCCCATCCCAAGCGCGCATGGCATCTAATTGTTGTAAGGCGATCAAAACTATCATTGGTACCCCTAAACCGCCTAATTCTGCCGTATTTGCACCGATAGTAGTCAGACATAAAGTACACTTACTCAGCCAATTATAGGCCGGAAATTCAGTATGTAGCTCTACCTTCAATCCTTTAGCTGTTTGAAGATAGGGTATAGTATCATTCTGCTCTAGCGTCGCAGTGGCACCATTAACGAGGGCAATGATAGGATTTTTAGTCGGATCTGCATAACTGGCGAGAGTGGCAAGATCGATCGTTGGGGCGACGGGAATGGCAAATTTTACCTGCGGATGAGCAGCTTGAATATCTTCGGCGATCGCGAGCATCAATGGCAATCCCATCCCCAATTTTGCTGACTTCGATCCAGGTAATAAGCCAATCAAAATCGGTGCGTCTCGATCAATATTTGCTTCGGGATTGAGACTAGTTTGAGTCTCAACCATTAAGTCACCAACAACTGTGAATCGATCGAGATATTGCGGTTTGACGTTAGCAATAACTTCCGCATTCATCACGGCAAATCGATCGATTAAATT
>NZ_JANNDR010000126.1:0-5821 GCF_031378165.1 Chamaesiphon sp. OTE_75_metabat_556 | reverse complement strand
CCTGTAGCAACTAGTTCGTGATATTGGTCGATCGTCCACTTGGCAATAGTTATACTCATTCGAGTGTCTCCTCGATCTTCAATAAATTAAGGGTGCGATTTTTGCCTGGACTTCGGCAATTACTTCTGGCGAAACGGTTTCTATAAACTTTATTTGGCGTACTCTCCAATCTAGAGATCTAATTTGGTCTACTAAAATAACGCAATGAGTTTGCAAATCTTCTGGTAATAATACTTCAAATGGATAACCTTTTTGCTGGCTAGTAATCGGACAGAATAACGCTAGCGAACTCTTCTCACTATAAGCCGCAGGCGAAATAATCAACGCAGGTCGATAGCCGCGCTGTTCATGTCCCTTAGTTGGGTTAAAATCTAGATAGACAATATCGCCGCGATTTGGAATATAGCTAGTTGTCATTACCAGACTTCTTCCCCTACAGATACCCCAGTATCGATCTCTGCATGACGATTTTCTGGTGTAATTCCGGCAATTAATTCATCTAATGAGTATTGTTTTTGTTTTCTAGGTCTAATCGTGAGATTACCATCGATCGCGACGAGTTCTACTTCCGCGCCATCGATTAGTCCAATCTCTTTGGCTAAGTGTTGGGGAATCCTTACAGCTAGGCTGTTACCCCATTTTGCGACATTTCCCACCATTACTCAAGCTGCTCGATCGCGATCGAGTAGAAACGTTGTATCTACATTATAACGTAGGTCAGATCGAATTCTATTTAGTTTCAGGGTCTTGCCGTAGCAATGTTTCTATATCTTGACTACCACTAATCACATGGAGAATAGTTACCTCTTCTTCTGTAACTTCGTAAAAGATAATATAGCCATCGAGTGGAAGTCCACGTAGCAGGGGTGCGATATGACTATAACTCCGCCCCATTTTCGGAAACTGGATGAGATGTTGGCATTTGCGATTAAATTCTTGAAATAGCCGTTCTCCAGCGTCGATACTTCGGCTCATATAGTACTCAGAGATCCGCTCTAGATCTTGGCTGGCTGAGGGTGCGATCCTGTAGCGACGAGTCATTAGGATCTGGCTTCCCTTGCTTGACGAAATCGCTCTAGAATATCATTCACCACTGTCTGCCCATCTAGCACTTCGCCTCTGGCAACTTCTGCTCTAGCAATGTCTACTTTTTCCCGAACTTCGTTCACCCATTGCTGATATTCAGCACTCTGTTTCTCCAGCAACCGAAAGGCGGTATCGATCACTTCTTCAGGGTTGCTAAATTGCCCTGCGTCAATTTGCGACTGAATGAATCGTTCGTGTTCGGGTGTAAGGACGATCGCCATAGGTGAAAGCAATACTGGTTATACTTATAGTCTAACGCACTTCAATCTCAAGTTTGCACTGCAAATTCGTCGGGATGAATGCCACGATTTACCCAATTAGATCTAGGTGTGTTAATTTACACATTTTGGCTTGTTCGATTATTCGCTCTAGCTCTGCTTGTTCCATTGATAGATTATAAACATAGCTAAGATTGTTATTGCTTCTGAATAGATTACGATCGATCGATCTTTAACTTCCCAATTCCATCGATATCTAATAAATACCCTTGCACCATCTCTAAAGCATATCGATCGGGTAAAACTTGCTGAAACTTACTAAACCGATAATTAGGTAAGCTTTTTAACAAATATTCCTGAGTAGTTTTCGCTTGCCAAAACTCAGGCTTAGTCACTTCGGCGATCGCACTATCGAACGTTACAGGCGTTAAATGTTCGCCAGTTATCGTTACCTGAAAATTATCCGCCCTCACTTCCCAACCCCATAGACATTCCAAGCCATATTTAAGCGTGCGATTGATGCGTCCGCCTGCATACGTCCACCATTGAACCTTCTCTTCCTCCCAAATCGTTCCTTCAATAACTTCCTGACGACGTTCTTCACGAGCGTTATTTAATACCGATTTGGCGATCGGATCGAGATAAACTAAATCCTGTTTAGATTTTAATAAAGCTGCAATTTCCTGACAGATATCCCAACCCAGAAATTGAGGAATAAATCCGCCCCAAGTTGGTTTCTTGCCTTGCGGTGCGGGGGCAACGATCAGAGAGCGATTATCTCGATCAATCGATTGCGCGATCCAAGCTCTCCCACCCAAAAGGAAACAACTAATTCCAGGAGTCAGAGTATCGATGAACTTCTGTTCTAAAGAACCGATCGGTTGTTCTTTTTCGGTATAAACATCATACTGTTGGGGCGAACTAAATACGGCATAGAGAGCCATGAAATTCTTGCGCCCGAAGGCTTTTTCGGATTCAGTTCCGATCGCCAGTAAGCCCCCATTTAGGTAGAGGTAATTCGTTTTAAGCATATGCTTGATTAAGCGATCGAATTCTGCCTTTTTAATCCCTTTAAAATCGGGAATCGTGCCTAATTGCGCCCACACATCCCCTGGTGAAATTGAAGTAGCTTGCAGCGTCATCGCCAGTAATTGTTGGACTAATACCGCCCAATTGCGATCGGATACGACGATCGATTCTACCCAATTCCGGCGGGCCAATTCGATCACCGCGATCGCTTGTAATAATGCTGCTGAATTATCGATTAAAAACGTTGTATTAGCACCGCCACCGCGTCTACCCGTGCGCCCCAAGCGTTGTAAAAAAGCCGAAACCGTATCGGGCGCATTAGCTTGAAGAACCGCATCCAAATCGCCAACATCAATGCCCAACTCCAACGTCGAAGTACAGACAATGCAATTATTATGCCCATTGGCAAACCGCTCCTCCGCCAGCGTCCGCTCCTCCAACGCCACCGAACTGTGATGGATAAATACATCAATGCCGCGATTTTGCATCGCCCCAGAGATTTCCTCAGCCAACGCGCGACTCTGACAAAATAAGAGACTCTTTTTGCCCTGAGCCAACATACTCGATCGATTGGCGATATCCGTCTTGGAATCCTGCATCAAGATCCGAATTTCTTTCTTACTATGTTCCTTCGGCGGATCGATCTTACAACGCGGGCGTTTGGAAGTCCCCTGTAACCAGTCCAGAATCGTGTCAGGATTGCCCACGGTGGCACTCAAACCCACCCGTTGGACATCATTGGCACTTACCCGAATTAACCGCTCTAGCACGGACATCAAATGCGCCCCGCGATCGCTCCCAGCTAGGGCGTGAACCTCGTCGATGACGATCGCGCGCAAATCTGCAAATATCTCTGTATGCGGCACACTCGCTGACATCAACATCACTTCCAAGGATTCGGGCGTCGTCATCAACAGCGTCGCTGGCTGTTTGCGGAAGGCTTTTTTCTGAGCGGCTTTGATATCCCCATGCCACAGAAACCGACTCAAACCGAGCATCTCTGTATACATCCCCAATCGATCGGCTTGATTATTCAATAACGCCTTAATCGGCGCGATGTAGAGTATCCCCACCCCTTGCGGTTCCTTTGCTACCATCTGCGCCAATAGCGGAAACATACTCGCCTCCGTCTTACCGCCAGCCGTCGGTGCGAGGACGATTGTATTATAGCCATCGAGGATTGCATGTCCTGCCAGTTCTTGGACTGGGCGCAAGGACGTCCACCCCAAGCGGGAAGTAATCGCAGCTTGCAATCGATCGGGAAAACGGGAAAAAGCAGATGTCATGCATTCAGTAGTGAGTTAGCAATAGAATAAGTGTATGCAATTTTTTGACAGAAACTTAGTCTATATGGATGAAATATCGACTAATCGAATTCGCAAATTTCTAGCGATATCGCCACTCTCAAACATTGACACATAAAGCAATTAAGCCCGATCGATATCATGGTATACAGTGTCATGCATCGATCTAGTTTGCAACCAATTTCCTAGTAAATATTTATTCATGCCGCCCCTGCCACTCTCTGATACTGTCATTCAGCTCATCGATAATTTGCAATTGCAGCCTCATCCTGAGGGTGGTTTTTATCGTGAAACCTGGCGATCGGATCTGTGTGTACCCAGGTCGATTTTACCCGCTGGTTATACTGGCGATCGCGCAGCGGGGACTGCGATTTTGTTTCTACTACCCACTGGTTATTGTTCGCGGTGGCATCGAGTGCGATCGGCGGAATTATGGTTTCATCAAGCAGGCGACCCACTGGAGTTAGTCACTGCGGAAACTTTACACGGGGCACCACAAGTAACCTGTCTCGGTCGAGATGCCTGCTGGCAGGCCGTTGTGCCGCCGAACCATTGGCAACAAGCGCAGCCGATCTTCGGTAGTGTGGGATATGCGCTAGTTGCCTGTGTAGTGGTGCCTGGATTTGACTTCGCCGATTTTGAAATGAGCGATTCTTGATTTCGGTTTTCACGGTTTAGCATAGCAGGCTCGGTAGAACTTTAAAGTAGAACTTTAAAGTAGAACTTTAAAATTGGCAAATATACAGAGGCTGATGTAGATATCTTGTATCACTTATTGAGGTCTGGCGATCGTGAAACTATCTCACAACTAGGCAGTACAATGTCAATATTAACGAAAAAGATACCCACGTCGGCGATCGCATTTATCAGCAGTGGGATGAATAGGAAATCAAAGTAATGTCAGCAGATCGACGGCGACATAGATTAGAGCAGGAATTAGATGCTTTAGAACAGCAATACGATTTATGGCATACAAAACTGCATCGATTGTCCCAGGCTAGAGCGATCGAAAATGATGCGGCAACTATTTTTAAACAAGATAAGCAAATCGAAGAAGCTCAAGCAAAAGTCGATCGATTAAAGCCGAAGATTGAATTACTAGAAGAACAGCTTAGTAGTATTTTTCAATTTCTCGCTCCAGGTAATGATTTTACTAATCCTGCCCCAGTATCACCGATCGATCTAGATTTTTCCGATATTTCTGAAGATACTATCCAACGAGCTTATCAAGATTCACTACCTCCTGATGCAGGTGTGTGGAGTTTGGCGGGAAATAATATCTCTCAAAAGATACATACCCTCGAACAGTTTGGAAGATTATCTGAATTCTTCGATCGATTAATTCAATCTAAAAATCTGACTCCAGAAATACGCGATCAATTCCAGGAGATCGCGAAACAATTAGCTGCAAAAAAGCCCCCAGAAACCAACAACAATAGATCGTCGCCTAAATCTGATGGCGATCGAGTAGCTAATAAGTCATATCTAATTGCTACTCTCACTCCTGACGATCGAGATCGATTCCTACTAAGAGCTTGGTTAATTACAGATGATTCAGAACAAGATATCTCGAAAAGATTCGATCCTCTCCTCGATCCAGATGACAAACTACCAGGGAAAATATGTAAACTCACTCAAGTCCCGATCGAACTCAATCGGTTCCTCAAAAAAGCTCTCAAACAGCTAAGAGGGAGGAGATACGAACTAACGATCGAGGTATTCTTACCTATCAACTTGATGTGTATGGAGATCGATCGCTGGAAAATTATCGATCCGATCGCTGATGAAATTACTGTAGGAATTAAGTATCCAATTCGACTGCGATCGTTAGAACGTCTAGATCTCGATTACTTAGATGCTTATCTTTCACAATGGTATGAAGCTTGGGATAATGTCAGGATAGTTTTGCAAGATGATTCAATCCATACTGAATTTGAACATCTGCAAGTAATAGAGCATTTTAACTGGGAAATATTGAGAAATAATTTGAAATATAAAATTGGACTGAAAGTTACTTGCACTCATCCTCGATCGATGAGAAAAGATTTATTTAGAGCAATTCTGCAAGCGACAACACCTGTGGCGATCTGGATTAGGCAAGATCTGCCAGAATTAGATCGAGTCAGCGCGATCGATGAGATTTTAGCTTTGCAACCATTATGCCATTTGTGCGAATCGGTTCGG
>NZ_JANNDR010000115.1:0-2573 GCF_031378165.1 Chamaesiphon sp. OTE_75_metabat_556 | reverse complement strand
ACAAAGTTTTGCTGATTCTTGTTGTGTGGCATAGATCTAACCCACCCCGCCCGTTGGGCACCCCTGTGTTGTCGTTTTTTTATTCTGGGGTTCCCCCAGAATAAAAACGCCGCTCCGAGGAGGGGATTTTCTTTAGTCATTTCCTTTGGGAACGACTGGGGGTAAACCTGCCTAAAATCCAATCTGGCAAAAATTCATATCTATAGAGTAACCATTAAAAATCCCCTCCCAGGAGGGGTGCCCAACGGGCGGGGTGGGTCAAATCTCCGCATCCACCCTAACAAACGTCGATCGCCTCTAGCCCCATCTCCTTCCTCAATGTCCACAGATCGACACTTGCCAATTTATCTCGATCGACATGCGACTACACCTGTCGATCCGCGCGTCTTAGCAACAATGTTGCCCTATTTTACCGAGCATTTTGGCAATCCAACTAGTACTACCCATCAGTATGGCTGGGCGGCAGAAGCAGCAGTAACAGGGGCACGGGAAACGATCGCGGCCGCTATTGGTGCGAGTCCCGAAGAAATTGTCTTTACGAGTGGCGCAACAGAAGCCAATAATCTCGCACTCAAAGGTGTCGCCGAAGCCTATTTTGCCAAAGGGCAGCATATTATTACGCTCCAAACCGAACACAATGCAGTCTTAGATCCTTGCCAATATTTAGAATCTTTGGGATTTATAGTTACTTATTTATCTGTTGAACCAGATGGTTTGCTGGATTTAGATAATCTCAAAAATGCGATCCGTCCTGATACGATCTTAGCCTCAATTATGGCTGCTAATAATGAGATTGGCGTTTTGCAACCCCTATCAGCAATTGGTAAATTGTGTCGTGAACATGGCGTTTTATTTCACAC
The DNA here is from genome assembly GCF_031378165.1 of Chamaesiphon sp. OTE_75_metabat_556. Lineage (NCBI taxonomy): Bacteria > Bacillati > Cyanobacteriota > Cyanophyceae > Gomontiellales > Chamaesiphonaceae > Chamaesiphon > Chamaesiphon sp. OTE_75_metabat_556. The sequence goes on along the minus strand of NZ_JANNDR010000115.1, from coordinate 1,713 downwards.
AGATGCAGCGCAAGCGATCGGTCAAACCCCCCTAGATGTTAATGCCTTAAATATCGATCTGATGTCGATGACCGCTCACAAAGTATATGGGCCAAAAGGCAGCGGCGCCCTCTACGTCCGGCGGCGCAATCCCCGCGTCCAACTATCACCCCAGCTCCACGGTGGCGGTCACGAACGGGGAATGCGATCCGGTACGCTATATACGCCCCAAATTGTCGGTTTTGCCAAAGCTGTCGAACTCGCCCTGCTCGAAATGGAGCCAGAAACAATCAGGCTCACCGAACTACGGGAACGGTTGTGGACGCAATTAAGTCAGATCGACGGCATTTATCTCAACGGCCATCCCACCCAGCGGCTGCCAGGAAATCTGAATATTAGCGTGGCGGGGGTCGATGGCAATGCTTTACTCCTGGGTTTACGATCGACCGTCGCCCTCTCATCGGGGGCGGCTTGTAGCTCCGCTAAAATTGCCCCTTCTCATGTCTTACAGGCACTAGGCAGATCCGAATCCCTAGCCTATGCAGCACTACGGTTTGGAATTGGGCACAATAATACAGTAGAGCAAATCGATCGCGTCGCCACAGCCACGATCGAGACGATTCAAAGTCTCCGCAAGTTGGCTTTGAGATCGTGACATTTTACAGGTATAATCGAAAGTAACCAGGAGCGATCGCTAACCAAGAAGAATAAGCTAAGCCGATCTTCCCAACGCCTTTTGGTAATCCAAACTGGAAGCGATCGTTTACTTGACAAAATTTTCGTGGATTCTGGACATACCACCATCCATTGCACTAATTAATCAGCGCAATGGATTTAGTGAGGATTGGAGGATCGCTCCAGTCCGTCCTACTTTAACAAGCTCCAGCTACAACTTGTGTTTAGAGTCGATCGTGCGCCAGTTGAGATAGTCTGAAGCTGTCAACCCCCTCTCTTGCGAACTTACTCGTAGCAGATATGGGGATGATGCTCTGCAACAGACACTAGGCAAACAATAGTCAAAGGCAGGTGCTCTCATTAGAGATCCTGACCGCTTTTGACTCCAGACGCTAAACTTCATGGCCAGCTTTTGCCAGTGCGCAAGCCAGCAGCCATCGAGCTTTGTAGGTGCTGAGGTCGATCGGGAGATCGATCGATCGAGGTCGAAAAGTTCGGTCAGTTAGTCCACATCTTGGTTGAAACTACTTGGCTTTATCTTGGGTGCAGCCGCTCCCCTGGAGCATATCGCTTAGCTGCTTCCTAACAGATCCGCTCGATAGTGAAGCTACGCCGCAAAACGTGACAACACTTGCAAGCATTCGACCGTCCAATCTCAGCTACCTGCCGATCGCCTATACGCGATCGAGAGCTAACATCTCCATCTTCAGTATTGATGCATCATTTAGCACTCAACTACGGACGATCGGGATCGACCATTTAGCTCTCGATTGTCAAATCTAGTCGATCGATCGCGTCCCTAGCAACGAACGAACGTTGTGACTGGGCAAACGATTCAACTATTTACAAAGCAATTAGCTACTTGGACAAATTACGTTACATCATACCAGCATCGCTCGGCACCTATCGATTCTCGGCGACCGGACGTGCTGCTAATTTTCGAGGAAATTGAATGCCAAAGCAAATAATTATTGCGGAGCAACACCGCATTGGTGCCGTATTTGGGGAAGACCAAATTCAAGAATTGGTAGTAGCGACCGGACAACATCAGGTCAGTGA
>NZ_JANNDR010000077.1:0-7608 GCF_031378165.1 Chamaesiphon sp. OTE_75_metabat_556 | reverse complement strand
TGCAAAGACATAACAAGGCTTTTAGGAACCAATTCAGTCCTAACAGCCGATTTTTTGTGTCTATATACCGAATAAGTGGGTATTAATTTCGACTTGTTTGCACGCGATCGATCGGGAATACTTGTTTGTTGATTTTTGAAGAAGATACCTCACCCACTACAGATGAAAAGTGTTTCCCCCTCTTATTAAATAATTCAGATCTTCTACCAGAGTTAGATAACCCTACACACCCTACACTATTAGCTTATAGTAACGGTTTCAACCCTACATGTAGGGTGCATCAACCCTACACACCCTACACTAAATTGGAGAAAATAGCCCCTAAAGTAGGCGATCGAGTCCACATCCCCGCCTGTGGGAAGTTTGGGAAAATCGAACGAGTCCAAGCTCGACATTGACGGATCATTCACCGTCAATCTGAGGCTGCAACCCAATAGGGACAACGATAATGCTTATTCGGTGGTGAATCCTCCATCAATGTCGTGAAAAATAACCGACTGAGCGTGTCATCATAGTTTTGCCGAATAAGCAATCAATCCCAACCAACACGCACTAAAAATCGCCTCAAGCGAAAGCACGGGCGAAAAACACAAAAAACTACCCTTATTATCCCCTATGGCTAAGAAATTACAAACTCCCAAAAAGGTTAACGCCGATTTGACGTTAGAGCATGTTGGCAAAACTGACATCAATACTAGAATCGCTAATGTCGATACTAAATTCACCCAATTAGAGGGGAAGATCCACACTGTTGAGGCAAAGCTAGAGGGGAAGATCGATAAGGTGGATGCCAAGTATGAAGAGCGAACTAAGCTGGGATTTTGGGGCTTCATCTTTCGGGGTACAGCACTAGCAGCACTGGCAGCATTAATGGCGGTCTTTGTGAAATACCTATTTCCGATACTACCATCAGCACCAAGGCTGTAATAAAAGGTGTCAGTAGACTGAGGGTGTCAGTAGACTGATACTTCCGCAAATAGATTAATTGAATTAAAATGCATCCACGCCTTTCTAGGAGAAACGTGCGAACACAGTACCCAACAAACTAGACAAAAACGATCGACACCCAAAAAGGATGTCGATCGACACCAAATAAAACTACCCTCATTATCACCTATGGCTAAGAAGCTACAACCTCCCGACAAGTTCAATTTGATGACCGAGCGATCGATTTCTAGATCCACCAAACCAAGTAAAAAATCATGAAAAATAAACAAGGTTTTCGCTATCCCAATGAAGAGATCCATTTTCCTTCAAGTAAAATTTGTTGCTGTTACTGCGATTGCCGCAATGATGTCACATATTACGATTCTGAAAACCGAGAATTTTGCTTTCTGCATCAAGATCTCGATCTGGACAGATAGAAGCAGGGATGGGTCGATTGAATCCAATTAGCCGTGGTGCCCAGTATCTCGATATTGGGCTTTATTCCACAATGATGAAAAGTCTTCTGGATCTTGATTTTCAAAATCTTGGTTGAAAGCTGTGGGTAAATTCTTAGTAGGTGCCCATATAATCGAAATAGCCCCCACCAGTGAAGGCGAGGGCTATTTCGATCGAAAGACTGTTACTAGCAGCGCGATCGATATCCAACATATTTAATTACGAAACATTATGACACAAGCTAACGACCAACCCAGTGACAGAGAGAGAGCGGTCGATCGACAGTTCCGCATTCTCGATCGACGACTGACGAGGCTCGAAGAAACCCAGTTAACGGGGAAAGAAATTAACTCAGGGTTCGATCGAGTGTATGACGAGATTGACGCGCTCGAAGAACAGATTAATGCCAGATTCGATCAATTAGAGGGTGAGGTCAGAGAGTTGAGAACAGAAACGAACGGGAAACTCGATCTTATCCTACGGCGGCTGACGGGGATGGGACAAGGCAACGAATGAATTACGTGATGATACAGACACGGAAAATATAATTTATCAAAATGAAATTCAAACATTTTCTCAAAGCTACTGCTGCTCAATTTGTGGATAACTTCACTATTTCAGGAAGTGCGACTAATTCCCCCGCCGTTCCCGAACCGTTAAGTTTCATTGGTACCTTAATCGGTGGAGCAGCGGCATTGAGAATGAGAAAGAAGCTTCGATGATTCGTCAGGGTTGGGAGTGTGAGCCTTCGTGTTTCCATGCGAATTTCACAACTGAATATCATTGTTTGCTGGGGATGATTTAGAGTAGGTAACAGCATTGCTAGTCATCAACTACTCAAACATTTAGTGCGCCAATGAACGTCCACTCTATTCGGTTTTGCGATCGCAGAGAAGATATCGACATCCCTCAACTGCAAGAACTTCTGAATCGAAGTGCATTCTGGGCGGTAGATCGACGAGTCGAAGATCTCCAAATTGCGATCGATCATAGCGAACCAGTGGTATCGGCTTGGGATGAAGACAAATTAATTGGTTTTGCCAGAGCAACTTCTGACGGGATCTATCGAGCGGCGATTTGGGATGTTGCGATCGATCCCGATTATCAACGCCTAGGCTTAGGTCGCAAATAGTCGAAACCGTGCTCGCTCATCCCTACATCCAGCGAGTCGAGCGGATCTATCTGTTCACCACTCACCACCAACGTTTCTACGAGCAGCTCGGATTTGTCACCAATAGTAGTACTGCGATGGTACTGACTAGCTCACAATCGATCGCCACAGCAAACAATGAGATCGAAGCTTAAAAGATCGATGACCCTAAGTTGACAGATTCTTGCTAGTTCCCAACTACTACTCACGCTACGGCTTCAACCCTTACTTATAAATGGGTTGTCATCAGGCAGATCGAGCGAGCCTAAAATTGACCTATCCCCTGTCTTGATTCGCTGCTTGGTGCAACGCACGCTGTAGACGTTGGCGAAGCCTCTCCGTAGGAGATACGAAGCGAGGCGTGTCGCTAGACGGAAACCTCAATGCGTAGGGCTTTGCCCCGCCGAAGGCGTATGCATCCGCTAAACCGTCGGGAACTAAAGGCGTGCGCGAATCGCTACCCTCTAATCCCTAACTTCTATTATTAACATTTGTAAACATTCTGAGGATAAATCTTAATTAAAATAGGATTTGCAAAAGTGCTAGAACCACTATGCGTCTAGTCGTGTGGATGTTTGAGGCGATCGACAGGCACAGAATGAATTTGGTAAGATCGCCTTGCCTCAGAGGTTGGAAGCGGATAACATAATGCATGAGATTATTTAAAAAATAAGAATTTTCGTAGACACCTATTTTAAGGAGGATCGTAGTCGATGGGACTACCCTGGTATCGTGTGCATACAGTCGTCCTGAATGACCCAGGTCGGCTGATATCCGTGCATTTAATGCACACAGCTTTAGTTGCTGGTTGGGCTGGTTCGATGGCTCTATTTGAACTATCAAACTTCGACCCTAGTGACGCAGTTTTCAACCCCATGTGGCGACAAGGCATGTTTGTCATGCCTTTCATGGCACGCCTTGGCATTACCAAATCTTGGGGTGGTTGGAGTATTGTTCCAGGTGAATCAGCAGCAGATGCTGGCTTCTGGTCTTTTGAAGGTGTAGCTACCGCTCACATTATTCTGTCTGGGATGCTGATCTTGGCATCGATTTGGCACTGGGTCTACTGGGACTTGGAACTGTTCACAGATCCTCGGACGGGCGAACCCGCATTAGATTTACCCAAAATGTTTGGGATTCGCTTGTTCTTATCTGGGTTACTCTGTTTCGGTTTCGGAGCATTCCACCTAACTGGTCTATTTGGGCCGGGGATGTGGGTAACTGACCCATTTGGGATTACTGGGCATGTAGCTCCAGTTGCGCCAGAATGGGGGCCTTCTGGGTTCAATCCCTTCAATCCTGGTGGCGTAGTCGCTCACCACATTGCTGCGGGTACCGTGGGGATTATTGCTGGTTTATTCCACTTGACTGTCCGTCCGCCCGAACGTCTTTACAAAGCACTGCGGATGGGAAATATCGAGACTGTATTGTCTTCTAGTATCGCCGCAGTATTCTTCGCAGCTTTTATCGTTGCTGGAACTATGTGGTACGGATGTGCAACAACACCGATCGAGTTATTCGGCCCGACGCGCTATCAGTGGGATAGTGGTTATTTCCAACAGGAAATTCAACGTCGCGTTCAAACTAGCATCGAAGATGGTAAAACTGAAGCTCAAGCTTGGCAGGCAATTCCTGACAGATTGGCATTCTATGACTATGTCGGTAATAGCCCTGCCAAAGGCGGACTATTCCGCACGGGGCCAATGAATAAAGGCGATGGGATCGCCCAAGGTTGGCAAGGACACCCAGTATTCAAAGACTCTGAAGGTCGAGTACTGAGCGTGCGTCGTCTGCCCAACTTCTTTGAAAGTTTCCCTGTAGTCTTGACTGATTCCGAAGGTGTTGTACGTGCGGACGTACCATTCCGTCGGGCAGAATCGAGATACAGTTTCGAGCAAGCTGGGATTACGGCTAGCTTCTACGGTGGTGCTTTAAATGGTCAAACCATTAAAGATCCCACTTTAGTCAAGCAGTTTGCCCGCAAAGCTCAAGGTGGCGAAATCTTTGAATTCGATCGTGAAAAACTCGGCTCTGACGGTGTATTCCGGACTAGTCCGCGCGGTTGGTTCACTTTCGGTCATGCTGTGTTCGCTTTATTCTTCTTCTTCGGTCATCTCTGGCATGGTTCGCGGACGATCTACCGCGACGTATTTGCTGGTGTAGAAGCCGATATGGAAGAGCAAGTCGAATTCGGTCTGTTCCAGAAATTGGGAGACCCAACTACTCGTCGTAAAGAAGCCTAGAAATCTGGGTGTCGGGGGCGTTAAACTTGGTACTACCTAAGTTAATATCCCTCGATACCCTGACTGTTTGTTAAACTAAAAGTTATCCCATAGGATTCTGACAATGGAAGCAACTATTTATATTTTGGTCACGACGTTGGCTTTGGGTGTAGTCTTTTTTGCGATCGCTTTTCGCGAACCACCCAAAATTCCGCGCAAATAAGCAACAATTCAGTTGAGTCACGATCTGAGCTAATCTAGAGACATCTCTAGTCAGCTCAGATTTTGCTTTTTAAGGCAGTAATTATTAATTGCTGATAACTCCCAACTCCCAACTCCCAACTCTCTAATGCAATGTTCATACTGCCAATATACAGATAGTCGGGTCTTGGAATCTCGATCGACAGAAGCCGGACAGAGTATTCGTAGACGGCGAGAGTGTCTCAAGTGCAAACATCGCTTTACGACTTACGAACGATTGGAATTCGTCCCCGTTACTGTCATCAAACAAGATTCCCGTCGCGAATATTTTGACAGATCCAAGCTGTTGAGGGGGATGATTCATGCCTGTCAAAAAACCGGCCTCACCCCGGATACTCTCGAATCGATCGTTGATGATATTGAATCTCAACTCCAAACGCGTACCCTCAGAGAGGTGACAACTGCCGAAATTGGCGAATTGGTGCTGCGAGAATTGCGCCCACTGAGTGAAGTTGCCTACGTCCGATTTGCGTCTGTTTATCGCCAATTTCAAGGCATTCGCGACTTTGTAGATACATTACATCAGTTGAATGAAGTCAGAAGTCAGGAGTCAGAGGCTAACAATCTAAAAATGAGTCGAGCTTCGGTTTCACTTCCATTGGATTCTTAGTCAGGTAAGACAGCAATAAGTTGGAAACTTCACGTTCAAACTGACCATCGCAAACAAAATTGGGATATTCAATTACTGCGGCATGGCAGAGAGCGTCAACAGTCCGACTCAGAATGAATACTGTCAGATCGATGTTTTGCGGCTGAATGACATCGCGCCATCGATCGAGATATGTCCGCAATAGTTCGGTAATCCGTTTATCGGCTTGTTGCATTTGGGGCGAGCGTTCCGAGCAGGGGATTTCTTCGCTCAGTACTTGATGTAGTCGGGGATTAATGGCATGAGCAGCGACTACGGCTTTGATAATTTCGGGAATGACGATCTCTAGTGGCGAATCAAACAATCGATCGAGTTTTATCTCGATTAATTCAGCCATTTCAGTCACGTGTTGTTCCACCAGTGCAGCCAGCAGGGATTCTTTATTCGGGAAGTATTGATAGAGCGAGCCGATACTAATTCCCGCTCGCTCGGCAATCCGATTGGTATTGGCTTTGTCATAGCCTTCCTCCACCAAAATGCGAGTAGTTGCTTCTAAAATTGCGTCAACGGTGACTCTGGATCGATCTTGTCGTGGCAGTTTACGGGGCTTTGTGGCAGGTTTGTCGGGCATAAACACACCTAAGTAGAAAGCGAGTTGGCAATACGAGTATTAACTCATATTATGGACTTAATCAGCGATCGAGACATCATGAATGCAACTAAATATCGAGTGTTTGTGTGTACGAGACAGCGTGGCAATTTAGATAATCCTGAAAACTGTTGCTTTAATTGTGGTGGGGTAGAGATTTACCAAGCTTTTCGCGATGAGATCGATCGACAACAATTAGCAAATCGAGTTGAAATCCGGCAGTCGGGATGTCTCGATCGTTGTGAGTCGGGGACGGTGGTAGCCGTGTATCGGGCTAGTTGGCAAAATTTCATGTGGTTGCCCGATAAAATTCAGCGCAAACTCCGAAAACTATTGTTTCCCAATCGGCATTTATACGGTCATCTGAAGCGTGAAGATATTCCTGAGATCGTCGAGAGCCATCTTGTGAATGGACGACCGCCAAAACGCTACCAGATTGTCAGCAATTAATCAAAATTATCGATCGCGAAAGATATATGGCCAGACAATTAATTACCAGCATTGAAATCGACGCTTCGCCAAATGTTGTTTGGGAAATTCTCACTGAATTCGACAGGTTCGATCTATGGAACCCTTTTATTCGATCGATCGATGGTAAGGCAAAGATCGGTACTAAATTAAAAGTAAAAATTCAACCACCTGGCGGTTCCGCTATGATATTTCGACCCGTAGTGCTCGCCGCAGATCCAAACAAAGAATTGCGGTGGTTGGGACGGGTCATATTGCCAGGGATCTTTGATGGCGAACACCGCTTTCAAGTCGAGCCTCTCGGCGATCGCCGAGTCAGATTCGTGCAGAGCGAAAAGTTTTCGGGGTTGCTCGTGCCCTTCTTCTGGCGTAGTTTAAATATACAGACGCGACGCGGATTTGAAGAGATGAATCAAGCGTTGAAATTGCGATCGGAACAGCAATAGGCAGTTTTCAGAAACCAGGATTCAGGTAATTTATATCCAATCGATCGATGATTTCATCAGTAGTTAGTATCCAAGTTTCGGTAAGTCCGATCAAGGCTTTTGGGCATGTTGTCCCGATCGATCTCACCTCAATCTTTAGAGGTTATGGTTTATTGCCCGCAGTGATTCGGACAGCGGCTCAAACTGGAAATTGGGACACAATCGGACAGACGAGAATAGTGCATTTATCAGATGGCAGCTATGCCCACGAACGGCTGACACAGTACAATCGTCCGCGCTATTTCGCCTATGTAGTCAGCGATTTCTCTGGTGCCTTGGGATTTTTAGTCAGATCAGCAACGGGAGAATGGTGGTTTGAGAGTGATGATACTTCAGTCGATCGCACGCTGATTCGCTGGAAGTACACATTTATGCCGAGATCTTGGTTCGCAGTTCCGCTG
>NZ_JANNDR010000010.1:0-2957 GCF_031378165.1 Chamaesiphon sp. OTE_75_metabat_556 | reverse complement strand
TCGGCTGAATACATGATCTGGACTGCGCCTTCTTCTTGTAGCTCTTTAACTCCTTTTTGAAACTGTTTAAATTTCGAGGGGTTGGGATTGCGGAGGAAGGCAAATAATTCGGGTGAAAAGCAGGGAATACCTTCGTATTCGAGCTTTTTCATACCTGTATAAATCGTATCGCCGATCGCGAACACGCCGGGATTATTTAGACCGATGACATCGCCGGGATATGCTTCTTCGATCGATTCCCGATCTTGGGCGAACAATTTCTGCGGGCGGGATAGTCGGACGTTTTTACCTGTGCGGGCGTGGCTGACGGTAATATCTTTTTCAAACTTACCATTACAGACACGAATAAACGCGACTCTATCGCGATGTTTGGGGTCCATATTGGCTTGAAGTTTGAATACAAAACCGGAGAATTCTGGATAGCTCGGATCGATCGATCCGACATTAGAATTGCGATTTCCTGGCTTGAGAGCGTATTCCAAGAAATAGTGTAAAAATAACTCGACCCCAAAATTGGTCATCGCGCTTCCGAAGAAGACTGGAGTCATATAACCAGCATGAATCGCTTCTAGATCTAATTCCGAAGCTACCCCATCGAGGAGTTCGAGATCGCTGTGGAGTTGGTCGAATAATTCTTTGTCTAAGATTTCTTTCAGGCGCGGATCGTGGAGATCCATCACCGTATCGGTGGCCTCACGGCTGCCATGCAACCTCCGCTCGAACAAATGGACTTTCTGTTGATGGCGATCAAACACGCCTTTAAAGCGATCTCCGGTGCCAATTGGCCAATTGACCGCATAGGTTTGCAAGCCTAATTCTTGCTCGATCTCATCTAGTAATTCTAATGGTTCGCGGCCAGGTCGATCGAGTTTATTCACGAATGTGAAAATCGGCAACTCGCGCAGTTTGCACACTTCAAATAACTTGCGCGTTTGCGGCTCCAAGCCTTTGGCGGCGTCAATCAGCATCACCGCATTATCGGCTGCTGCCAGTGTCCGATAAGTATCCTCACTAAAATCTTGGTGTCCAGGCGTATCCAACAGATTTACCTGAAAGCCCTGATACTCAAACTGCAACACCGTCGAGGTAATCGAAATCCCCCGCTGTTTCTCCATTTCCATCCAGTCGGAAGTCGCCTTGCGCTGATCTCGTCTGGCCTTAACTGCGCCCGCTTCATGAATTGCACCCCCGTATAACAGGAGTTTCTCGGTCAGGGTGGTTTTCCCCGCATCAGGGTGCGAAATAATCGCAAAATTGCGCCGATGCTCGACGGCAATTTCGAGTTCGGTTTGAAGCTGGGTTTGGAGTTCGGTGGACATGAGGTGCGGTTACGTTAGCGGGCTTCCAGTATTTGATTATATCTGGTTTTAATCATTGACCGACCTCGATCGACTGGTTACGCTGGACAAATCAAGGTTACATTGACAAGATTGCAATGAACAGATGAGGAAATTCGATTAAACATGTTTACCCGTTGGCAAATCCCCAAATAATAACGAAATTACCAGATCGATCGCAAAAATCGTAATTCCCGAAACGACAACAGCGGCGGTAGCTGACTCCCCAACTTGCTTGACGCCCCCATAGGTCGTCATTCCCCACCCACAGCCAATCAGACCGATTGCGGCTCCAAAGATCGTACCTTTGAAAGCCAGACTGACTAGATCGCCTGTTCTGAGCAGATTGCGGGCGGAGTCTAGAAAGATCGGTGGTGGTACTTGGTAGAGTTGCGCTGCCACAAAGATTCCGCCGAGAATACCGCAGACTAAGCCCAACACGATTAACATCGGTACCATCGAACAACAAGCCAGGACGCGGGGCAAGATCAGATAATCGATCGGATCGGTGCGCAATGTGTACAGGGCGTCGATTTGTTCGCTCACTTTCATCGAGCCAATTTCGGCAGCAAATGCCGAACCAACTTGTCCGGCCACCACACAGGCGGTCAAGATTGGTGCGAGTTCTCGACAAAAAGCGATCGCAAAGACACCACCGACGGAATTAATCGCGCCCATCAACTCTAGCTGTCTGGCGGTTTGAATCGTGAAGATCGCGCCAGCTAGCACATTTACCAACAATACCGGAATCATTGATGATGGCCCTGTTTTGAACAAATGTTCGGATATTTTCCGCCAACAAGTCTTGCCCTGAATCAAATGCAGCCAAACTTGACCGATGAGTAGTAATGTAAAACTAAATCGGCTGTATGTATAAGAATACGAGGTTGCACCAGATCTTTTGGGAGACATGTTTAAGGATTTGGGGGTCAAAGAGGTAGCTAGATCGCGAGATTATAGCAAGTTACGTAGCTCGATAACGATCGTCTTCATCTAATTGCGGATTTCCACCCAGGGAAAACGTACTACCAGACCCCTGTAAGCTATGATAGATTCAGTATAATGAAATTTTAAGTAACAATTATCTTTGAGGATTTGAAATGATTGACACTGGCGATCGCAGTAGTAGTGGCAAGCGCAGACTATTTTCGTTGTTGTGCCATGGCTCGATTTTTTTAGGTTCTTTGCTGATTACCTCAGCAATTCCTTTGGCAATCTTGCTGCTTTTTGATGACCCAGTTATCAAAGCAACTGCGAAAGAAACCCTAAATTATCACTTTAATATTTGGTTGTATGGAGCGATTACAGCCGGATTAGTCACATTTTTCACAGCTTTAATTATCACGATTCCCTTGGCCTGGTTGATTGGGTTAGCATTCTTCCTCTTCCACATGGTGCCACCAATTTTTGGGATCTTGGCAACTCTGAATAATCCTAATGAGCCTTATCGCTACCCATTTATCTGGAGATTGCTCTAACTTGTCGATCGCTGCATAAAGGGTAGAGATCTGACTAAATCTTTACGCTTTTTAGTACGGACAATCTTTTGACCTATAAACTTTAGATCGCAAGATTGCCCTCAATAATTGCTTGCCGGACAGTTGGCGATCGCCAACTGTC
>NZ_JANNDR010000592.1:0-20819 GCF_031378165.1 Chamaesiphon sp. OTE_75_metabat_556 | reverse complement strand
GAGAATGACGAGCCGTTATGTACGATCGAGCAGTTAACGCTGTCGAAAAAAATCATGCGGTTCGTGTGCGAACTGGAAAACACAGTTAACGGCAAAAAAGTCCGCAAGACAAGCACGATCTACTGTGGGCGGGACAAAGCTGCTGTCCTGTTAAGTGGTAATACTCTTAACGGCAAGGCGTTTAAAGTCATGGTCAAAGGCGAAGAAAAGACGATCGGCACCATCCAAGATGTCCGAACTGCTACTCGCGACACATTCAAATAGGTTCGTAATTAATGAAATATTATCTCGACGCTACCGGCTTAACTACGATCTCCGATTTGCGATCGGAAGTTGTTGACAGTATTAGATCGAAAAACTTGCCCCAAGCAATTAAAAACGATCTCCAATTGAGTTTTAACAATTGGCTCGATACTCGCACAGAAGCAATGTACAAAAACGGTGTCGAGCTACCTGGCGAAACACCGGCAAGCACTCAACCTAATACCGATGGCAATTTCTTTAGCGCGTAGTTTCTTCGAGTCGAACCAGACCAATGTTCGGACTGTCGATAGTAATCTGCAAAAGAAGATCGTATCGCCTAAAAATTCAGCACGCAGAAGCGGCTTAATTGTTAACGAATCTAAGTACGATCTATTAATTTGGTTTGGCTCTAAATTGCCCGCTGATGATGCCGATTGGTTGGTCGTTCCTTCCCGCGCTAATTGTGATATCCCCTTATTTTTTACGGGTGAAATCCATGGTTTTTGGCGCGGGGATGATGGCCGAATCGCAAAAATTTATGAATTTTATGGAGATTAAACCTTGAGTATTTCTTACCCGTCGGGCACGAGCAGACCAATTGCTGCTGTTAATGCTCGCGACCAAGCGATTAGCATTAACAGTAGCGAAATTATGTTGGCAAATACCAGCCGAGCTGGCGGCACAATGCTAGTTAATAATACTAACAAAGCGATTTGGATTCGGTTGGGCGACAACCAAAATCCCGCTATCAAAAATAATTCATCGTCCTTCGCCATTCCGGCAAATGGTGGTAACTATACCTTGCCCGATCATTATCTAGGCGCGGTACAAGGATTACTTGATGCTGTTGCTGTGGGTACACTTCAGATTGTCGAGCCTAATTATTAAACCAGTGAAAAAGATATGTTGGAAGCTTTCCTTTTATTGTGCTGTTGCCTCGATTTCATGCTTGATTCAGATACTTGATCCAGCGACGAAGGAATTATTCTGTACGGCGTTCCCAACTCGGAATATTGCTACAGATAATAATTCTAGCAAGTATCGACAGTATCCAACTACTCAACCTAAACAATTTGGAGATTGATTGATGTTATTGCGTAATTGTGATGAATGTTCGACCAATATCTTGAAGGTATTGGATAAACAATTGATTGCCGAAATGTTGGCGATCGAGCCGGATGCCTTTGTCGATATTAGTAACATCGACGGGGTGATTCTGGCTGATGATGCCGCGCATCCGTACTTGATTCCGGCTGCTGCTGCCGCTCTGCAAAAAGCGATCGTTTCAGCGGGTAAATCGATGACGATCAATTCCGCCTATCGCACGCTGCCACAACAGGCGTTGCTTTACCTCAATCAAAAACGGTGTGGTATTGTCGCCGCCGCTCCTGGCGCAAGCAATCACCAAGGATTTTTGGCGATCGACATTGAAGATCCGTACTTCTGGCAACCATTTCTAGCGGTACATGGCTGGCGCAAATTGGGCGATTGGGATCGGATGCATTACGACTTTAAAGGTCGGGACTTGCGCCCATTATCGATCGAGGCTTTCCAGCGACTAGCCGCGCGCAATGGGTTTACCATATCGATCGATGGGTCGATGGGTGAAAGTACCTTATGGACACTGCGGAACGCGCCAATTGAGGGTTATCAACACGCGGCCTATCCCCGCGTGTTGCGACTGACCGATCCGATCCAACGGGGTCAGGATGTGGGTAAGTTGCAACTCAAGTTGGGTATCAAAGCCGATGGGATCTTTGGAGCCGGTACGGCCACAGCGGTTGCTCAATGGCAAATCGCCCAAGGATTGGCCGGTGATGGTGTGGTGGGGGCTGCCAGCCGCGAACGGTTGGAGTTAGTCGCTTGAGTATCGACATTTCCAATCCGCTGGAATGGAATTTAGTCTATCGAAATAGCTTGGTTGCGGGTGCAAGCGGCACAATTACGCCGGTCGTTTTTACCAGCGCCCACCACGAAATCATTGTCGGTATCAAAGTCGCCGATGAACCTACCTGGCGATGGGGTGGATATCTCACCGCGCAGGTAGATGCGCTCCCCTCTAGTACAGCTCAACTATTCGGTAGTTTGATCCAGATTAAGAGTTATCGATTGACCTGTCGCCAATATCAATCGATCGATCTCAATCCGGCTTTACCGCTGCCGTTTGTGTGTCAAATCGATTTTCCTCGGTATTTCCGATCCTGCCAGGTTGAGGTGTTCGCGCGCAATGATATTTAGGATGCGGTTATTTCGGTTGTGAAATCGTGGTAATGTTGTGTCAGTGAGAATTTAGCCGACGGCTACTTCTCCGCGATTTCAGGAATCGCTTCCGAATTAATTTTCGTCTTGTCCGTTCAACCCTCTGGGTTTATTCCGCCGGACTCCCAAGTCAGAAGCCACCCCGATGAGATCGGGGTGGCTTTTGATTTACTCGAACATGTTTATCATCGACTATGATGCAACTTCCAGATTTGAGGATTGTGAAACTAAAATTCATCAACGGCTTGAGAGTAGCCATCGATCGATTGCCGCGTCAGGTTGGTGCGATCACTGTCGCTGGCAGTTCGCTCTATCTCGCGCTCGGATTGAACAGTACGGTACGCGCCCAATCGAGCCTCATCCCATCCACACCAGAGGTTTGCGAGATCGACCTGGCTGCTTTGAAATCCATCGAACCTGGGCCTAACCCCAACATCGTCACCGCCGATACAGCTTCACCCCAAGGGATGACTCTACCGAGCCTGTGGTGGCCGAGCGAGCAATTCGCCTCCAAAAAATTGGTCACAAACTGGATTGCCAACCGCGCTCAGAAACAGATTTACCTATTAGTGGGCACGCAATCCTGGCACCTCTTAGACTATATCGATCGCTATCGCACCATCGATCGCTTTGGTCGCGTCGCGCAGAGCTATGGCTACAATCTCAAAATTTGCGACAGCCAAAAGATCGCCCTCGCTCGTTATACCTGTGATTTGTCCCTCGCACCCAGTCCCATGCAGACGACTGCCACCACCGGAAACACTCCCACTACCTGTCAGATTTGGTTGCACAGTAACGACCAAAATGGCATGAGCGTCCAAACGACATCGCCACTCTCGCGTTAGCCCGAGATCGGACGTCACCCTCTTCACCATCGGCGAATCTATTTAGGCCAATCTTAGGTAAATGAACCATAATATGCCATCCTAAAGTTGGCAGTTTGTCACGCCAAAACTAATTTATTAATGTATTGGCAAGAGATTGCCCCATCCCACGATCGGATCGTTGATGTGGGCTATTGACACAATTCATAGAATGCATGAACCAGCCAACTTTTTTCAAACGCATCTCCCCCACTTCCCCAGCTTTTTTACTATTATTACTAGGTGTGGCGATCATCGCCATCCAAATGACGCTGATCTTCAAAACTGGGAATTCTGATCGGCAAATCACGACAATGCTATTTTGGGCGGTTGCGGCCTATCTAATTTGGGAACGCAAGGATAAACTCAAGTTCGATACTGGCCCGATCGCCAGCTTACTCGGCGCGTCTTTATTATCGCTACTGCTGCTCAAATGTACTGGCTACTGTGAGGAATCTTTCCTAATTGTCTACCCATTCATCGCTAGTATCGCCCTCGCACTGATTGCCGCTGGTTTTCAAGGCTTGAAGGTATATTGGCGTGAAATCCTCTTACTATTTTTTGCAGGTATTCCCGAAGTTTTGCTAGCAAAGCTGACCGATCCCGCGCCGATGACCGCACAATTTGCGAGTTCCATGCTGTGGTTTTCTGGCTTACCGATCGTCCGGAAGGGGATCTTTTTGGAATTACCAGGTGGTAGCGTCCAGGTTTACAGTGGTTGCTCTGGGGTCGTGGCAATGACGCAACTACTAGGTATGTCAGTGCTATTTTTGATGCTGTTGCCGTTGCAGTGGAAATGGTACCAAAAGGCAATTTTACCAGTCGCTGCGGTCGCGATCGGTTTTATCGTCAATGCCCTACGGGTGTCCCTGATGGCTATTCTCGTCGCCCAAAAACAGATGGCTGCTTTTAATTATTGGCATGATGGTTCGGGTTCGCTGGTCTTTTCGGTCATCGGCACATTGCTGCTGGTATCACTCGTATGGTTACTGATTCAGATCTTTACGCCCGAAGCTCCCGTCTAGGAGGAGCCATAAACCATGATTTCTGTTGCTAATTTTGCGCGTCAATCGTTACTATGCTTACTCTGTGGCGCAGCCATCGGCGTACTGGGTCATAACATTTTCAATAGTTCTACCAAGTCAAGTTTGCAGGCACCTGCGACCTTTGATTTCCCACCACAGGTGCCATTGGCAGATACCCAAATGTTAGCGAGTAAACCACTAGCCGCTCATACTTTTGAGAATGGCATGGTCGCTACTGGTCGATCGTATCGATATCCAGTCACAACTTCGCCAACTGCTGACAACAAGTCCGCAGCGATCGACATCGAGATCCGGTACATTACCGATGGTGTAGCCAATCGACCCACCATGGATGCGTTATTACCAGTTTTCACCAAAATTCCTGTTGCGGCGTTGAAGCCGGCGACGATGAAAGAAAAACCAGGATTGGGTTTTTATAGCTTATTTGTCGATCGCCAAACCGCTTATTTCGGTACTTGTATCAATCCCCAAGGCATCACCACTGTGACTGGGGATCAGTTTCATGCTAATAGTAATCCTAACCCGTTAACTAGTGGTATCCCGTTGCAGCGGTTTTTACCGTGGTTAATGGGCAAACAGACATTTAGAGATAGCCGCTGTCTGTGGACACTGCTCTCGACCCCGATCGACCCCAGCGCACCTGATGCTACGATGAAAACATTGGAGACAACAGGCGTAAATTGGATTCGGTGGTGGCAGATGCATTTTCCCGCAGCATAAACATCTTCCCAACTCAACTTGCTTCGATTCAATTAAATTAAATTAAAGGTGCTATTTTTCCAATGACTCCAGTATTATATCTATTTCGCGCTGTTGGTTATGGACTGTTATTATTAACTCTATTTGATGTAATCAGCGCGATCGTCCCCCCCCAGTTTAGCAATCCAGGCTGGCAGTTTCAGACTGCTGGCGGGTTTGTCGAACGTTCGGCCGTACCGTTGATCGGCTTTATTCTGGTGTTTTATGACGATCGCGATGCTCGCAAAAAGAGAGAGCTGTTACTACTGAGATTATTATCTTGGCTCTCCTTACTGACTGGGATATTTTATTTAGCATTGGTGGTGGTGTTCTTTCTCACGCCCCAAGGTCTCAACGAGCGCGCCGAAGCTCAAGTCAAAGCTCAAATCGAGCCAGAAATTACCAAGCAACAGCAGATCCAAGCGCAATTTGAGAAAGCCCAACCCGCCCAAATCGAAGCGTTTATGAAAAATAATCGCGTCACTGGCATGGATGCGCCAGCATTTAAGTCAAAAATGGTGCAGAATGCGGCTCTAACTGAGAAAAACTTGAAAGAGCGAATGGCTCTAACTAACAGCGGTCAACGGATGGCTTTAATCAAAAATGCCATCAAATGGGCACTAGGTGCAATGGTCACTGGTGTATTATTCATTAAAATTTGGGCTGGCACCTCCTGGGCGAGACAATAAATATCTGATCAGAAAGATCGCCATTGCCGATCTCAACAAAGAGGGGACTCGATCGAGTCCCCTCTTTTTTGAGTTATTACCAACGTGCAAAGACGATGTTGCCACTGCCTTGAAGATGGGGGTGGCGAGACTTGAACTCGCACATCCGTTACGGATAACAGATTTTAAGTCTGTCGCGTCTACCATTCCACCACACCCCCAGGTGTTGCTACTTGAGTTAGAAGTAGGCTGTGTAAATGTGTCACAGATGGCCAATATATCACAAATAACCGATCGATGCAAGTAAAAATAGGCGGTGCTCCACAATTTACCGCAAATCAGCATCGCCAAACAAACTCCCGTTTCCGGTCACCCTACTTGATCGCGCAGTAGCAAATTTTGTGAGCGAGATCGATCCACTAACGTTATGTCCCCCAGCTTTGTCGAATCGAGTATCATAACTTAGACACTAAAAATTCCTGATGTCATCTACTCCATCTAGAGAGGTACTGTTATGTCTAATCAGATCGAACTTGAAGGAAGAATCTTTGTTCCGGCTAGTGAGTTAGATATTCCTGAGTGGGGCTGTGTGGTGAGCGACCGGAACCAGACCACGCTCACGCTCAAAGATGACGATCTATTTTTGATTACTGATACGATCGGCAATATTTCTGGATGTTCGCGCGATGAGACGATCGCGAGCCTAGGATTATTTTGTCGGGATACCCGCTTTCTGAGTCGCTTGGAGTTGCAAATTGCTGGGAGTTCGCCCATTTTACTCACCTGCAACGCCGATAAAGGGTTCGCACTCTCCGCCCTGTGTACGAATCCCACTATTCCCAATGTCAACGCCGAAACGATTAGTATTCAACGCGAAATCGTCCTCAATGGCGGTTTATTTGAAGAACTGACCATTCATAACTACAACACGACAGCGGTTAGTTTTGAAGTGAGCCTGAGCTTTGATGCCGATTTTGCGGACTTATTTGAAATTCGCGGCTTCAATCGAAAACAGCGCGGTGAATTACTGCGGCGCGTCCAAACCGATCGCCCCTTACCGGTAACATCACCTGTCAAAGAACTGACCCTGGCTTATCAGGGTCTAGATGGTGCGATTCTAGAGTCGCACATTCAATTTTCCCATCGCCGCCCCGACTATCTCAAGGGATATACCGCGATCTGGCAGATCGAGCTAGAATCCCATGCTAGTTATCAGATCGGCTATCGCCTGGAAATGCTGATGGATAACCGCCCCGTGTCGCGAGTCAATAGTCCGATGGCACTGATTCAGGCGAAAGCAGCCGAAATGCTAGAGGAAGATACTTGGAGATCGCAGATTACCCAAATTCGGACGGACAATCCCAAGCTCAATCAAGCGATCGAACGTGCCGAACAAGATGTCTATTTATTGCGGCAAAGTTTCGATCTGGCCAACACCACACCCGATCGAGCCAGCTCCACAGGGACGGTGCTATCGGCGGGCGTCCCGTGGTTTTGTACTCTATTTGGCCGCGATGCAATTATTGCTGCCAGTCAGGTGTTGATTTTAGATCCGACGATCGCCCGCGAGACACTGATGGTACTAGCTCAGTACCAAGGCAAAGTCGATGATGAGTGGCGCGAAGAGCAACCGGGCAAAATCCTGCACGAACTCCGGATGGGCGAGATGGCTCGCTGTCAAGAAATTCCCCACACGCCCTACTATGGGACTGTCGATGCCACCCCCTTGTGGTTGATGCTGTACGCCGAATACTATGCTTGGACGAATGACACGGCGACTCTCGATCGATTGTGGGACAACGCAGTGGCGGCCATGGCTTGGATCGATCGGATGTGTGCGGAAACTGGTTATTTGAGCTACTTCCGCACCTCCGCACGGGGGTTGGCCAATCAGGGCTGGAAAGACTCCAATGATTGTATTGTCGATCGGCAAGGCAAAATAGCGACTGGCTCGATTACCCTGTGTGAAGTCCAAGCTTATGTCTATGCGGCCAAAATTCGGATGGTCGAACTAGCCAAACTAAAACAAGCAAACGAACTGGCCACCCGCTGGCAACAGGAAGCGCAACAGCTCAAACACCGTTTCGATCGCGATTTCTGGATTCCCGATCTCGATTTTCTGGCGATGGCACTTGATGGCGCGGGCAAACAGGTCGATGGGATCGGTTCCAATCCCGGCCAGTGCTTGCAGCAAGGCTTGCTCTATCCCGAAAAAGCCAAAAGCGTCGCCGAACGCTTGCGCGCGCCGGACATGTTTAGTGGCTGGGGGATTCGGACACTGAGCAGTCAGTCCCCAGCCTACAACCCGATCGGCTATCATACCGGATCGGTCTGGCCCCATGACAATAGTCTGATTACCATGGGTTTACGGTCTGTCGGTGCAGTCGAACAAGCCTTAGAAGTCGCCCAAGGTATTTTGGACATGACCGGCCATCAACCTTACGATCGACCACCCGAACTGTTTTGTGGCTACGAACGGACGGACGCTAACAGCCCGATTCAATATCCCGTCGCTTGTTCGCCGCAGGCTTGGGCAACTGGGACAATTTTTCAGCTCATGCAAATGATGGTGAATTTGGTGCCCGATGCACCGAGCAACTGTCTGCGGATTCTCGATCCAGCTTTAGCTAGTAACATCCATCAAATTTCCTTCAAAAACCTGCGCGTGGGTGCGACGCTCATCGATCTGGAGTTTACCCAACGCGATGCCGAGGGTGAAGGCTTGCGCGCGACGACGTCCTGTCGCGTGCTCAAAAAACGTGGTAATCTGCGAGTGACGATCGAAGCTTAACCAACGATGCGATCGAGCTAGACACTTGCTGCACAAGACTGACAGGCACTGGAGCTAAATATTCTGTCGAAACGAGCGATCGATCCCCTGTTGTGGGTACTTTAAAAATAACGAGATCGATCGCCTTCGGGTAATTTTTACCGGAGGTGCCGATCGATCGTCACTCGTACCCTCAACTTGGAAGTCGCAAGTCGCACCACCCCAACCATGAAGTAAGATCGCATCGCGCGAACAAAAGCGGTAGAATTAGAAGCAAATAGCTAAATCCTTTACTTGCCCTGCAACTCAAGCGATCGGCTAGTTATTGTTCCTAAATTTAAGTCCGAGCTAGTCCGGACTCCAAGATGATGGAGTCGCCATCCCAGCCGGGGAGACTAGAACCACGAAACAAAGAGTATGTCAAGAGAAATGTTCCACTGGTGAGGCTCAATGAGCTACTGCGTAAACCCTGACTGTCCCCAACCGAAAAATCCGATCGATGCTTTTCTGTGCCAAGCCTGTGGTGCGCGGCTACTCGTACGCAATCGCTATCGAGTCACCAAGTCACTAGGCCAAGGGGGCTTTGGTGCGACCTTTGTAGCGATCGACGTATCACTTCCTGGCGAACCGATTTGCGTCATCAAACAACTTAGACCGAGCAATAACCATGAAAAGTTCCTGCGGATGGCCAGAGAACTATTCGAGCGCGAAGCTAGAACTTTAGGCAAAATCGGCAACCATCCCCAAATTCCCCGCCTGCTAGACTTTTTTGAAGAGCGGCGCAACTTTTATCTCGTCCAAGAATATGTCAGCGGCCATACCATCCATCAAGAAGTCAAACAGATGGGTCTGTTTAAGGAAGAAAAAATTCGCGACTTCCTGATCGAGATTTTGCCGGTAATTACTTATATTCATTCCCAACAGGTCATTCACCGCGACATCAAGCCAGCCAACATTTTGCGGCGCGACCAAGATGGCAAATTAGTCCTGATTGACTTTGGTGCTGTCAAAAACTACGTCGCCCAGCTAGAACCGCAAGAAGGTGTCGAACAAGGCTCGAATACCCAATTTGCGGTCGGTACCTCTGGCTATGCACCGCCAGAACAATTGGCGATGCGGCCGATCTTCGCCAGCGATCTTTATGCGCTGGGGGTCACTTGTATCTATCTGATGACCGGCAAATCGCCCAAAGATATCGAGTACAATCCCTCGACGGGAGAAATGATGTGGCAAAAACACGTCCAGTTGGGCAAGCACATGACTCAAGTCTTGGGCAAAATGCTAGAGGTATCCGTCCGCTACCGCTATCAGTCGGTAGAAGAAGTACAACGCGCCCTCGCAAACACATCAGTCGTCGATACCCGTCCTGCTGGCGTGCCAGCACGGCCAGTCGGCAGCCCCAATCAGCCGATTCCCTTCGCCCAAGCTTCGCCGCCAGGATTGCCAGTCAATCCCCATCAAAATCCCCCCCCACAGCCGATCGCCCAACCAGCTTCATCGGCATCCCAACGGATGGCCGAGGCCATTAAACGCCGCCGATTAGATGGCGATCCGACGAATATCAAGAATGCGGGCGATCGCAGTCAATTTGGTGCGGACATTCGGACCGGACTGGGTGGCATTCCCGCAATTCAGCTACCGCGAGAGCAATTAAAGCTAGATGCACAGGGCGTCTTGGCAGCCTTTAGGCGCGGCCAACGGACGTTTAGCGAGATGGACATTAGCAGTCTCGATCTCTCCAAAGCCCATCTGCCAGGGATTACCCTGAGTAGTGCCAATTGCGCTTATATCAATCTCCAAGGCGCAAATTTAGCCGCTGGCAAGTTTGATAAAGCCGATTTGAGTGGTGCAGTTTTGAAGGATACTGTCCTGAGCAAGGGCTACTTTAGCTATGCCAATCTCCAAAATGCCGATCTGCGGGGAGCCGATTTGAGCGAAGCCTATCTCAATTATGCTAACTTGCACGGTGCCAACCTCTGTGGGGCAAATTTGAAGGGTGTGAAGGTGACTGAAGATCAATTGAACCAAGCTAAAACCAATTTTATGACCGTTTTCCCTAATGGTAAACGGGGTGGCTTCTGGTAAGTAAGATCGAAAGTTGATCCGACGATCGATCTGTTGCAAACATCAGGGTAGAGTCAATTTCTTGGCTCTACCCATTTTTCAAGCTCGACTAGTTGGCAAATGGTGAGACACCATCCATCACTTCGTGCCAAGGCAATCCCATCGAGCCTAAAAGTTCCATGAATGGATCTGGATCGCATTCTTCGACATTAAAGACACCAGGGTGTTTCCACTGGCCATTGACAATCATCAACGCGCCAACTACCGCCGGAACGCCAGTTGTATAGGAAATCCCTTGCGATCCGACTTCTGCATATGCGGCAGCATGTTGACAGTTATTGTAGACATAATATTGCTTTGCTACGCCATCTTTGATGCCAGTGATATGACAACCGATCGAGGTTTGTCCGGTGTAATTTGTGGCTAGCGAAGCAGGTTCGGGGAGGAGGGCTTTGAGGAATTGCAGTGGGACGATTTTTTGACCTTGATAATCGATCGGATCGATCCGCGTCATCCCGATATTTTCGAGTACTTTCAGATGAGTAATATAGTTCTCCGAAAACGTCATCCAAAACCGCGCGCGTTTGAGAGTGGGGATATTTTTGACGAGAGATTCGAGTTCTTCATGATAGAGCAAATACGACTCGCGATCGCCAATTTCCGGATAGGGAATCGGGCGATGCATCGATAAAGCCGGAATTTCCACCCACTTACCATCCTCAAAATATCGTCCTGGCTGCGTGATTTCGCGAATGTTAATTTCAGGATTGAAATTGGTGGCAAATGACTTGCCATGATTGCCGTCATTGCAATCGATGATATCTAGATAGTGGATTTCATCGAAATAATGTTTGAGGGCATAAGCACTAAATACTCCCGTTACCCCAGGATCGAAACCACAACCGAGGATGGCGGTGAGTCCAGCTTGTTTAAACCGATCTTGATATGCCCACTGCCAACTATACTCAAATTTAGCGACATCGATCGGCTCATAGTTGGCAGTATCAAGATAGTGAACTCCCGTCTCCAGACAAGCATCCATCAATACCAAATCTTGATAAGGGAGCGCGACATTAATCAGGAGATCGGGCTTAAATTCTTTAATTAGTTTGACTGTATTCGCAACAGTATCAGCATCTAGCGCAGCAGTGGTGACTTTTGGAGAACCAATGCTAGCAGCAATCCGTTCGCATTTATCGACGCTGCGACTTGCTAATAAAATATCTGTGAATTCGGCGCGTGCGGCACATTTATGTGCGACGACATTGCCGACACCACCTGCACCTACTATCATTACCCGTGCCATACTATCCTTCCTGATGTAAAGTGTATTTTGATCGATGTTACTGCTGTGGATAGTAGAGAGTGAATGGCATCTAAATCTGCATCACGCGTCCGGTTTCATTCTCCACTGCCCAGACAACCTCAATTACTATACCCTGTCAGCTAAATAGGCTAACAACCAACTTACTGCTGTCGCCCGCCGAGTTTGGCGGGGGCCAAATTCACCAATTTTATAACCCTTGAAGCCAAGTTGTTCTTTGAGTAGCTGTTTGTGTTCTGGCTGAATCGATCGAGTCAGTTTGACAGTAGCCGGACGACTGGCGATAAAATCTGGTGGTGTGGGGTAACTTTCTCGCCAGTCTGGAGCTACTTGACTCAAATCCCAAGCATTCTCCGTCGGTTGATATCGATAGCCCAAGTAGTGCCATAAGATCTGATTGACCTGCAAATCCGAGATCGATTCGTTCAGGATTGCCCAGATTGTCTCGGTATCCAGCGGTGGTAATTCTAGCCAGTCCAAGCTTGCGTAATCGATCGCCACATCGCCATTATCCATACAAATCGCCAAAACCCAACCCTACTTAAATTTCCATGCTTTGTCAATTTCCGCTCCCCCGCTCCCAACTCCCAACTCCCAACTCCCTGTCTTGTCTCGCTAAACCGTCGGGAAACAAAGGCGGGCGCGAGCCGCAACTCCTAACTCCCAACTCCTAACAACAATAATTGCAGATCCTGCTTGACTTGGAGTTGTTGATATCGCTGCTGAATGGGTTGCCAATTTTGCCAATTGAGATAATTACTACGGGCGATTCGTTCGGAGAATGTGGGTAACTTTGTGGGCGATCGCTTACCCAAAACTTTCCGCACGAACTTATCCAAAACCAGATTGTCCTGAATATTCCCAAAGATTTGATGAATTTGTTTGAAATCTTTGAGATAATCTCGATACTGGACTGGATATCGATCGGGAAATAGTTCCAGTAAATAGCGAGTAGCTTTGACTTGTTTGCGCAGACTGTGCATGGTGTCGCCGTGGATCGTGAGTAGCTGCGAGACTGCGGACTCTGGACTGACTGCGGTAAAGGCATCCAACTCGATCCACCAACCAGAATGGATGAAGAGTTTGCTAGTAACATTTGTTAGTAATGCGGGTAAGATCGATGCGATTTCCACATTAGCGATCGGAGTATATTGAGGGCAATTGAGCCAATTATTTAGCCCTAATTTAAAGTACTGGTAATCTCGCTCGTTGAGCATTAAGTTAACTTTTAAAATTTCCTTGCGACGGCGTTTGATGAGCATCGCCGCTACTTTTTCCAAATATGCTTGCTCGGATTCTGGCAAGCTAATGCGATAATTTGTAAAAGTATCTTGCAAGACATCCAAGTCACGAACCTTGCCCAATCCTCTGGCAATGTGACCGATTTGTTTATCCCCCATGACTTTGGGGATCTCCAGGCTCGATCCAAAGGCTTGGATCTGCGATCGCAAGCGGCGCAGACTCACGCGCATCTGATGTACCGCCTCTCGATCGTTATCCGCTAACAAGTCGGCTTCTAGAGTCAGGATGGTGATGTATTGTTTTTGGATGGCTGGATAGATATAGTCAGCCAGTGTCGCTGGCAGAGTGGAGCACTCTGGCGACTGTAATGTCAAATTTCGATCCACGATGTTCTATCCCTGTCGAGTGAGGAGCTAAGTTATTTCGATCTTAGCCCAAGCATTATCTCATCGCTATTTCACCTGTGGACGTAACCATCTTTACACGCGCAGCAACATGACTCGATCGCCAAATTGAGAGCATTAGCGACTAGACATCTCACCAAAATTTATTGTATTATTGAAAGATAATTACCTTTTTGTGCTAATTAAGTAAACTACCAACTTCGTGACTCGTGGGCTGAGTGGCCGCTGACGGCATCACCCAGCAGTCCAGATCGATATCACTACCTTTAGCCTTGTTAATGTTCGTGTCTAATCTCGCCGATAACTCCCTCCGCCCAAATAATTTTATCGCTCAACAGCTTGGCGAGCGTAATTTGTGGCAGCTAGAGTTTGCCGATCGCGGCAATTATACGCAGATAAGTAACATGAATATTGCAGCTAGAAAAAGATCTCTGCATCTATTACCACTCAAGCATTGCGGGAAACCAACTGTCGTAGCATCACTTCGGGATGTTAGCCAGTTGTAAAAATCACAAGAAACCAATCTACATCTTCTTGTAACCCCCGCTTGTCTGCCACAGACAACGGGGGTTGTTCGTTAGGAGGCTCAAAATGATCAAACCTGCCACAATGGGGATCTCCGACGGCAAGCCAGCCGATCTCCGATCCAAAATTCCGTCTGTATTAAATAATTCTGTAGTCGTATTTTCGACTAACTATTTACCCATGGCGCGGATCAATATCCGCCGTGCGATCGGACTACTGATCAGTGGGAGAGCTGAACCGCTCGATTTGCACGATAGCAAACTAGTCTGGGTACTCCATTCGCCCTCTGTCGCGATCGAAGTGCCTCACCACATTCGCCTCAAAACTACTACCGCCGAACGGTTGTGGAAACTGCCGAGTGTCAGTCGGCGCGAGCTGCTTAGGCGAGACGGGCATCGCTGTCAGTACTGTGGGAGTGCCAAACAACTGACGATCGATCACGTCATTCCTCGCTCCAAAGGCGGTACCCACACCTGGGATAATGTGACGATCGCTTGTGAAACTTGCAACCACAAGAAAGGGGATAAATACCTCAATGAAACGGCCATGGTGCTTAAAACCAAGCCCAAAGCACCGATGCACCCGACTGTTGCTTTTGCCGAACAGTTTTGGCAAGCACGGAATCCTTCCTAGTGGATAGTGGATAGTGGATAGTGGATAGTGGACGCAAGCATCCTGTTTCTCCCCGCTCCCCGCTTTCTCATCTAGCTCTCCATACTTCAATCCAGTAACTTTTAACTGCGGGGTTGGATGACTTGTGGTGCTGCTACTGCCAATGGCGCGTGACTAGATGATAAGCGATCGATTCCCGCTCCCGCCCAAGTTGCCAGTAACCTATCGGCGGCGAACAGCCACTGCTCTCGATCCTGCGTCGCGAGATAGCCATTGAGGGGAATGCCCGCGATGCTATTTTGTGCGCCAGCAAGGATGCCCGTCAACGCACAGATGAGTTGGGAGCGATCGTCGATCCGATCGGCTAATCGCAGGGCTAAACACAAGTCTTCAGGGGCACAGAGTAAACAATAAATCGCCAGCACTGTCGCCCTGACAATCGGGTGCGAAATCGGGGTCGATCTGTGAGCGATCTGATGGAGACTATCTGGCTGGTTTAATTGGAGATCGATCGCCGTGAGTGATTGAAATAGCAGGGGATGGAGATTGATGGCTTCGTCTAGGAGTTGGGCGACGATCGTGCCAGCATCGAAAGATTCGGTCAGCGATCGCGATATAATGTAGCCGATCGCCACTGCACTAGAGCAAGTTTCCCAATCCAGTTCCCAGAGATGACTGACATTAATTAATAGCTCGCGCAGCTTGACGCGATCGTCATGAAAAAATAACATTAGTGGCAGCATGGCGATGATCGCCCGCTCGGCAGTGGGTTGATCGACAAAGATATTTTGATCCCAATCTTGCTCGACAAATTTACCATGCTTAATCAAACTATTA
The DNA here is from genome assembly GCF_031378165.1 of Chamaesiphon sp. OTE_75_metabat_556. Taxonomy (NCBI): domain Bacteria; kingdom Bacillati; phylum Cyanobacteriota; class Cyanophyceae; order Gomontiellales; family Chamaesiphonaceae; genus Chamaesiphon; species Chamaesiphon sp. OTE_75_metabat_556. Next base: position 5,224 of record NZ_JANNDR010000592.1, on the reverse strand, counting down.
AGGCCATTTGTCAACGCCAATTCTACATCCTGCATCAATCGATTGGGCGCGATCTGATAGGGATTAAGATAAATTAGATTGCCACTAATCAATGCACCTTGAAATCTCGTTGATAATAAGTGTTTCATCTGCAATTTATCACGCGTTAAACTTGTTAGAATTCTAAAAATCAATCCGATCTTTAAAATAAGATCCGCACATTTTCCGCTAAGCTGCTACTCATTTAATTTAGATACCTCCTCCCCGCTCCCAGATCCCCGCTTTCAATAAATCTAGTATGTAATTTAAATGTTTGACAGCTTATCACCTGACTTCATGCCAAATCTCGATCGAGCTACTGTCTCTACACCGATAACTGGATATACTGTCGGTACGAAAGCAGCCGGATTGGTAGAGGTATTGGTCGATTGTCCAGGGACTCAGTCTCTATATACATACAATGTACCCGATCGCTTGAGCGTGCAGGTTGGTGATATTTTAAGCGTACCCTTGGGCGGGCAAATAGTCGGTGGGATTGCGATTAGATTTGTCGATCGCTTGCCAGATTCATTAGCAATTTCCCAGATCAAAGATATCGATGATGTGGTTGCATCTGGCTTATTTAAACCTAATTATTGGCAGTGGTTATCGCAAATTGCCCAATATTACTATACACCATTAATTCAAGTTATTAAAGTTGCGTTGCCACCCGGACTGTTGACCCGATCGCATCGGCGGATTAGAGCGATGGCAATTGATGAAACCCCGGATGTTTTTTTGAGCGATATCGCCAAGCAAATCCTCAAATTACTGAACTCCACACCAGCCAGAAATTACAGTTGGCAGCATATTCAAAAGCAGATTCCTCAAGCCAGAAAAGGTTTGCGAGAACTACTCGATCGACAAGTGGTTACATCTTATTTAGAGTCTGGCAAAACTCAACAACCAAAATTGCAAAAGGCGGTGATTTTGACCGCCGATGTAGTTGGTAGCGATCTGACCGATCGACAACGTGAGATTGTGGGTATTCTCAAACAGCACGATGGTGAATTATGGCAGTCTGAATTAGTAAACCTCAGCAACACGACAGCTTCAACTTTAGCCAAGATTGCTGAGAAAGGATATATCGCGATCGTCAATAAAGAAAAACTGCGCTCCGAGCGCGAACTGGGCATCTTTCAACAAGAACCAGCCAAGCTGCTCACTCCCGATCAAGCGGCGGCACTGACGGTAATTAATAGCCTGTCTGGATTTGCCCAAGTCCTGCTACATGGCGTCACGGGTTCGGGCAAAACCGAAGTATATCTCCAAGCGATCGCGCAAATCTTAGCAAAATCCCAATCGGTATTGGTCTTAGTCCCCGAAATTGGCTTGACACCCCAACTGACCGATCGATTTCGATCGCGATTTGGCGATCAAGTCTGCGTCTATCACAGTGCCCTCAGCGATGGCGAACGCTACGATACTTGGCGGCAGATGTTCAATAATACCAGTCAAATTATCATCGGCACGCGATCGGCTATTTTCGCCCCCGTCCCCAATCTCGGCCTGATCATCCTCGACGAAGAGCACGACTCCAGTTTCAAACAAGATCAACCCGCCCCCACCTATCAAACACGAGACATCGCCAAATGGCGCGCCGAACTAGAACTGTGTCCCCTGATCCTCGGCTCCGCCACCCCCTCCCTCGAAACCTGGGTCAACATCCATCTAACACCCAACACCCAACACCCAACACCCAACACCCAACACCCCACTCCCCACTCCTCCTACTACCTCCCCCTCCCTACCCGCGTCTACTCCCGCCCCTTACCGCCCGTCGAGATCGTCGATATGCGCCAGGAGTTACACCAGGGCAATCGCAGCATCTTCAGTCGTCCCCTCGCCCAAGCCTTGTGCCAGATGCAAGCCCAACAGCAACAGGGGATTTTATTCATCCATCGGCGGGGACATAGCACCTTTGTTTCCTGTCGGAGTTGCGGTTATGTGTGTGAGTGTCCTAACTGCGATGTGTCGCTGGCTTACCATCAACCAGGGACAGCCGAACAGGCGCAATTACGCTGCCACTACTGTAACCATTGCCAACCCCAGCCGCGCAAATGTCCAGAGTGCGATTCGCCCTATTTCAAGTTTTTTGGGAGTGGTACCCAAAAAATTGTCGAAGAACTCCAGCGGGAGTTTCCCCAACTGCGCTGTCTGCGCTTTGATAGCGATACCACCAGTACCAAAGGCGCGCATCGCCGGATTTTGACCGCATTCGTCCAGGGAGAGGCCGATTTGTTGGTGGGCACCCAGATGCTCACCAAAGGGCTAGATTTGCCCCAGGTTGTTCTCGTGGGAGTGGTAGCGGCTGATGGCTTATTGCATCTATCGGATTATCGGGCTGCCGAACGGACATTCCAAACCCTGACCCAGGTGGCGGGACGCTGCGGGCGGGGTGAGGAAGCGGGGAAAGTAATTATTCAAACCTACAATCCCGAGCATCCCGTCCTCGCAGCGGTGACAAAACACGATTACGCGGCGTTTATTGCGGCAGAGTTGCCCGAACGGCAAGTATTAGATTATCCACCCACAGGCAAACTGATTTTACTGAGGTTTAGCAGTCTCGATCCGATCGCGGTCGAACAAACCGTCACAGACATTGGCGAGATGCTCGCAGCGGCGGCAATTGCTGGCTGCTACGAAGTCTTAGGCCCCGCACCCGCCACAGTGATGCGAGTGAGCAATCGCTACCGCTGGCAAATCATGCTCAAATATCTACCCAATGGGACGGCGACGCTACCGGATTGGGAGGTGCTCAGAACGAGATGTTCCAATCTAGTCAAGATGACGATCGATGTCGATCCACAGAATTTTTTGTAAATTTGTTACAGAAAGTAACTAAGTGATGGGTTAAGATAACCATATCTTAAATTAAATTTTTGTGGCAATCGCCATCATGAGTGATACATCCATAGATGACACGACGATCGAACCTGTCGAACCTGCTGATGTGATGGAAACTCCACCGACCCCAGCAGAACTCAAAGAAAAGTATGTCAAATATGCCATGCGGAACATGGTCAAAAAAGGTGGCAAGTCACTCCAGCATTTTGCCCTCAGTGCGATCGGATTGCTGGCACTTTTTGTCGGCTTAGCCTATCTAACTAAATAAAGGAGAGATTGGGGATGTGGTCCGCTCGATCGCGCTACCTAATTTCTCGATCCAGCTACCAATCGCTATTTAGCTAGATGCATCTAGAATTAATCGTCCAAGATCTCTATCAGCCGAGTGTCGTTGACGAACATACTTGGGTCAATTGGTTTGAAAACTGGTTACAGACGCCAGCACTCGGTCTACCGCCAGGTGATGCTTACGAACTGAGTCTGCGACTTACCAGCGATGGCGAAATCCAAGCGTTAAACGCTCAATTTCGCCAGCAAGATCGACCAACTGACGTCTTATCTTTTGCGGCCTTGGAAGTCGATTTTCCCCAAGGCGCAGACAATTCCAGCGATTCAGCCATCTACCTTGGTGACATTATTATTTCGGTCGATACGGCTGTGAGACAAGCCCCCGAACATGGGTATTCTTTAAGAAAGGAATTGGCTTGGCTTGCTAGTCATGGACTACTACACCTGCTGGGTTGGGATCACCCCGACGAGGCAAGTTTGCTGTTAATGTTGGATCGGCAATCAAGTTTGCTCAGATCTAGTGGTTTTAGAGATCTCGTAGATGCCTAAAACCATCAAATCTCAGCCATAAGTGTGAAAGATCTATTTAATAAATCATTATTTTATCCGTGGGAACCACCAGTCTATGCAGATTAAACTAAACGAGACAGTCAATACTACAAATGTCAAATCAGATATGGCTACTAAAATGTCTATTGCCCAACCATTAGACCGAAGTTCACAGCAACGGACGAAGGCTTGGCGAGTAGCAACTAGTATCGGGGTGAGTTTTAAATATGCTGCGGCTGGCGTAACCTATGCCTTTAATACGCAACGCAATTTTCGGATTCACTGTGTGATGGGTACGCTGGCCATTACTATCGGTGCGCTGCTACATCTGACTGGTGTCGAGATGGCGGTAATTTGTATCGTCAGCGGTCTAGTGTTGACCTTAGAACTATTAAATACCGCGATCGAATCGGTTGTCGATCTGACCGTCGGCCAAACCTATCACGAACTGGCCAAAATTGCCAAAGATTGTGCTGCTGGTGCGGTGCTAATTTCGGCTTTTGCTTCTGTTTTAGTCGGCCTGTGCCTGGTCGTCCCCAAAGTACTGGTACTGTTCGCTCATTAGGGTGGAAATCAGTTAGTGGTTCGATCTCCAGCACCAGCTTGCATGTCCAGCACCACCACCGATCGAGATTCGATTTGTGCGCGGCTGAATGTGTTGAATTTTAAATCGATCGCGACCGTTGTCTGCGAGAATAGCGACGATCTGTTTTACACTGAGTAAGATTGGGATAGTAGTGTAATGCATGATTTTAGTTATTGACAATTACGACAGCTTCACTTATAATCTCGTTCAATATTTGGGTGAATTAGGACAGGAATTACCTGTTGCCAAAGAGATTCGGGTCGATCGCAACGATCGAATTACGCTCGCTGAGATTGTAAATCTCGATCCCGATGGGATCTTGATCTCGCCCGGGCCAGGGCGTCCCGAAGCGGCGGGGATTACCTTAGAGATTATTAGGGCATTGGGTGCCAAGTACCCGATCTTAGGTGTGTGCCTGGGACATCAAAGTATCGGTCAAGTTTTTGGTGGCGATGTCATTGCCGCACCGATCCTAATGCACGGTAAAACTTCGGAAATTTACCACGATGGCACAGGTGTATTTGCAGGTTTGGCCAATCCCTTTACTGCTACTCGCTATCATAGTCTGGTTATCGATCGAGCCACCTGTCCCGATTGCTTACAAATCAATGCCTGGGTAGAGGATGGCACCATCATGGGCGTGCGCCATCGAGATTATCCCCACATTGAAGGGGTGCAGTTTCATCCCGAAAGTATTTTAACTAGTTATGGTAAACAGTTACTACGAAATTTTTTGACCTCGATCGAGTCTCACTCATTAAGTGCAACCGTTTAGGACATATTGTATCCCCGACTTCTGGGAGAAGCTAGTAGGGTGGGCAGTGCCCACCACACAGGTTTCAGCTAATTTCTTTCTGATAAATATTCGCACTCAAGTAAGTCGGCGCAAATATTTATAATATTAGAAAAGCCTGAAACGTAGATGGTGGGCAGTGC
>NZ_JANNDR010000537.1:0-5648 GCF_031378165.1 Chamaesiphon sp. OTE_75_metabat_556 | reverse complement strand
CCCAATCTTCAGGCATCAATACCCGCTTGAGATTGGGATGTCCATCAAAGACAATCCCATACATATCAAAAGTTTCCCGTTCCTGCCAATCCACCGTTCGCCAGATCCAATATACCGACGGTACGACGGGATTTTCGCGCGGTAAGAATACCTTGATTCTGACTTCCTCTGGTCGAATGGCATTATCACTCATCTTCGTTAAGTGATAAAAACTCACTAGCTCATCGCCAGGCCCCGCATCATAACCACCCTGACACTGAAGATAGTTGAACCCATAGGCATATAGTGCCGTCGCTACAGGTAACAAAAACTGCGCTTCAATGCGGATGACTTCGACACCTTGAGCGTCAATAGTCAGGGATGTATGATCGACAAAGCCGTTTTGAGTCAACCACTGAGCGACTTTACCAGCAGGTACGAGTGGGGCTGCGGTGGGGGTAATTTCAGCCGTTGCCTTGGTTTCTTCCTCAGCCACGTTCGACCTCCTGTTTTTGAGCGGTAGCTAGTGCTGGCGTTACGGGCATTCCCATTGCTGCGGCGATTTCCGCTGGGGGATGGTCGTGAGTACCCGTCTGGAGATATGCGCCAGTCAAAATTGGCGATACGACTTTCATGTTATGCGTCGTACTATAGTAGCGATGAGTTTGATTTAATAACCCCCGCTCTTGCATCGACTCGTTGGCAATTTTTTTGCGCAGTTTCACCAGTGCATCCATGAGAGCTTCTGGACGGGGCGGACAACCAGGCAGATAGATATCGACCGGAATTAGTTTATCGACACCGCGTACCGCCGTCGGCGAATCCGCACTAAACATCCCACCCGTAATCGTGCAGGCACCCATGGCAATGACATACTTGGGTTCGGGCATCTGTTCGTAGAGCCGGACTAGGGCGGGAGCCATTTTCATGGTGATCGTCCCCGCTGTAATCAATAAATCTGCCTGCCGAGTACTCGCTCGCGGTACCAATCCAAACCTGTCGAAATCAAAGCGGGAGCCGATCATCGCGGCCATTTCGATAAAACAGCAAGCCGTCCCAAATAACAGTGGCCATAGACTCGACAAGCGCGACCAGTTATACAGGTCGTCTACAGTTGTCAAAATCACATTTTCCGACAAATCGGTCGTCACTTGCGGACGCTCGATCGGATTGGCAATCCGCTCTAAATTATCGGTCTTATTCATAGGATTCATGACCATTCTAAGGCTCCTTTGCGCCAAGCATAAACTAGCGCAATTACAAGAATTGCAATAAAAATCAACGCTTCAATAAAAGCGAGTAAGCCCAACTGACTAAACGCCACCGCCCAAGGGTATAAAAATACTGTCTCTACGTCAAAAACGACAAAGACCAGGGCAAACATATAGTAACGAATATTAAATTGAATCCACGCACCACCGATCGGTTCCATCCCCGATTCGTAGGTCGTGCGTCGTTCGGCACCGCCACTAGCCGGACGCAGTAGTTTCGATGCTGATAATGCTAAAATCGGCACCAGGCTACATGTCAAGATGAAGCCGAGTAGATATTCATAACCGTTGAGGACAAACACAGCTTATTCATAGTCATGAAGGGATAACGATCGATCTAGCAGCACTCTCGAACTGCAACACTCACGCTTCAAGCCTCTGACGATCGCGAATCAGAGATCTACAACGATGGTTGACTAGCTACTCTAGACGCTGAAAGACTCAATCTATATTATATTTTATCAATATAATGTGCTGGGGGATAGGATCGACGGGACATTGACTAACTAATTAATTATTGTCGCGCACTGACTAACAAGCTCAAACTACTGCTGGATCGAGGTTAGAGCTTGTCTGTTTATACTAACTGCTAGGCATATTGATGCCTTGACTTGCGAAATCTCACTCGATCGATCCACTTGAGAAAATTTTACAGTCCGCCAAACCATTCATAACCCTGGTCTTCCCAATAGCCCTGCTTACGGGATAATCGATCGAGTAAAGTCACTCTCGTCACCCATTTACTCTGCTTGTAACCCAGTTTAATCGGCGCGGCGAGTCGGAGTGGGGCACCATTATCTACAGGTAGGGGCTGTCCATTTTTTTGATAGGCTAATAGCGTTTGGGGATGCAGTGCCGAAGGCAGATCCCAACTGTTGTAATAACCATCGCCAGACTCAAAATAAACATATCGAGCTGTTGATTTGGGCTGGGCAAGGGCAATTAAATCTCGGAGTCTCACGCCGCCCCATTGGACGATTGCTGCCCAACCTTCTACACAAACATGCTGAATTACCATCGACTGCAATGGTAACTTTTTAATATCGCTCATGCTCAATTGCATCGGCTGGTTCACCGCCCCGTCGATAATTAGTTTAAAAGTAGTTGGATCGATCTCTGGAGTTTCAGTAAAACTATTAATCAACAAGGATTGAGGTTCGATTGCGCTCGCTGGATATTCGCGAGCTAAAGCTTGGGGTTTGAGCAACAATTCTTCTACTCGTTGATTGAGCGGATCGATCGCATTGCCAACAGCAGTGGAATATGGATTTAAGCCACAACTATTGAGCAACAAACCTATGCCAGTGAAACCAGAGAGTTGTAATAATTGCCGCCGATTTATAAAATTGGGATTCATGATTAGTTGGGAGTTGGGAGCTAGGAGTTGGATGCCGATTGAGGTAGTAGGGGCAATTCATGAATTGCCCCTACTACCTCAATGTCAGATAGATACAGACGAAAATCCTGTTAAACTTTTCAAACAAACATCGATCGCCAGATCCTCAATCCGCCGACTTTTAAACCCATGAGCATATGGACGATCGTAAATATTAAAGCGATCGGGACTGTCATAAAATGCACCGTGCGGAGAGTTTGCCAGTTGCCAAATAAACCCGCCAACCAGCCTAATTGGACTGGTTTGTACATCGCCAATCCACTCGCGATCGCCAGTATTAAAATGGGCACAATCCCCGTATAAATCAGTCGATGCCAAGCATAAGCTTTCCGCTTGGGATTTTGCCCGACTTTCAGGGCTTGGAGATCGCTACTAGAGACAAACCGCCGCTGCCACCGCTTTGTCAAGCCAATATAAATGCCATAAATTAGCAAATTAAACGAAAACACCCACATCATTGCAAAGTGCCAGTCCCTGCCACCCGCCAGCCACCCACCCAGAGTCATAAAACTAGGAAACCGCCAACCCTCTTTCCCACCAAATACGGGAGTGGCATTATAAATCTGGAGTCCGCTACCAACCATCAAGAACAAACTGATAATAATAACGCCGTGGAACAGCTTAATAACGACTTTTTGGTGAGGAATAGGTAGTGATTTTTTGGAGGCTGGCATAATATAACACTAGGGATATCGGAATGCGATCTCAACTGTAACAACCTTTGACCCAGATAACGACCGCCATAAGCTATTCTCATACCGAGAGGCTACGCCAACGACAGCAGCGTCAGCCCCGCACCCAGTCCGTAAACAACTAACATTCCAAACGATTGAAATGGTTGATGTTGCACCGCTGCCAGGAGTAAAATACTTGCTAATACTGGCCCTGCACAGGGTGTCCATAGTAGTCCGAGTTGACTGCCCAACCAGAATTCACCGACCAAGCCGATCGGGTTTAAGCAATTAGCATTAATGGAGAAATATTGAAAATATCGATAACCCCATGCTGGGAACATCGAGAATACCCCGATCGCTAGCAAAATCGCGATCGCCACCACCCTGAGCGCCTCAGGTAAATTCAGGGGTATGGACGCTGACTACTTTTAATCCTTGTGCTGCATACTCTCTATTTACAATGGCTAATCAACAATTGGATTTCACTGTTGAATTTTCACTAGCGGCGAGATGCAACCATAAACTTGCCGCTAACTCGGAAATAGCCCTGCTGGATCGATCCAATTTTCAAGTTACGATCCTTAGTTAGGGATGAATGAACTTCGATCTATTTACTTACTGGAGCGAATTTATAATGGAATCGATCGATCTTGTAGGATATGTAGCGGCAACGCTAACAACAGCAGCTTTTATACCTCAAGTTGTTCGGGTTTGGCAATCCAAGTCAACTACAGATCTATCTGTGCAAACCCTGCTATCGTTTATTGCCGGAGTTTCCATGTGGCTCATTTATGGCTTATTAGTTACAAGTGCGCCAATAATTATTGCAAATGCAGTGACATTGATACTGAATTTAATAATTTTACGCTTTAAATTTAAATATGGATAAATTGATCGAACTTATGTCAGTAAGCCGATCGTCAACACTCTACTTTCACCGACTTCGATACGGATTGCGATACTTTTATCCGATCGACTTCTGCCACCACACCATTGAGCCGCACTGGTTCGAGTTTACTAAAACTTTAATTACCGATCAAGTGATAAACTGAATGCCACTTTTTATTCTCATGATAAATAAATCGGTCACTGTAGATCGACCACAAAAAACAACACTAGTGATACCAACTTAGGTATCACTAGCGTTGTTAATCAGCATATAACAGGCAAGTTATTTAAAATCGGGATGACAGGATTCGAACCTGCGACATCCTGCTCCCAAAGCAGGCGCGCTACCAAGCTGCGCTACATCCCGTTGCTTAACCTCAATCATCATAACATACAAAAATCGAGATCGATCAATAACCTTTGTCTAATTACTAATCAGGGTACCAAAACATCCCCTTAATACCTTCAGGATCTTCTACAAAGCCCATCCCACCATAGAATCCCACCACATGAGCATCAGCAAATAGCGTAATGTTGCTAATATCCTCAGCACGGATCTTGTCGATCGTATACTTCATCATCGCCTTCCCTAATCGCTGACCCTGAAAATCAGGATGCACCACGACGTCCCAGACAGTGGCATTAAAAGCACCATCAGATGTAGCACGCGCAAAACCGATCATTCTTTTTGTTGCTCCCCGGACTTCCCACATCGAAACCACAATAAAACTATTTTGAAGAGCCTTCTTCACCTTTCGCAGAGGGCGGCGCGACCACCCAACAATGTCGCATAGCTCTTCCAATTCATACAAATCGAGATCTCGATCCGTACTAAAGAAAATTTGACTGTTTGGAGGTAAATTAAGTCCGGTTGCTTTAAATGCCGTAATAGTAGATGCACTTGCTTTAGATTCAGCAGCCGTATCGCCACCACTAAACAAACTCTTCCAAAAAACCATGTGGTGTGAACAACAAAGATAGTGGTTGCAGTTGCCGATCCCTACTACCTACATTTGGTGAGAGGCTAGATCGATTCACATAAATCATAACATTATTCTTAAGGAAATTCTTACCCCTTGGCTTCTACGACCTAATAAGATTGCTAGCTCCATCTCAATCTATCTCTAAACTTTACCCTGAAACGTTATTCACTAAATGCCATTGACGATCGATATCCCAAACAAAAGTATCTAAGCTAGCTAGCGCACCACCCGAATCAGACTCGATCGAACCAATCTAAAAGGACGATAAGTAGGTAAGCGGAATTAAAGATAAGACAGATGAGTCGAGAATAAGCCCCTAAGCTCGACTTTATCCATTTTAAAACCTTCGTGTTGGAGACTGGCTCCCAGACTCGCTCTCGTCGAACCGACTTTTCACAGATCGATAAAACAGGCGATATTCAAAAAGTCCAACCTGCTATAACCGTTATGGCTAGAC
>NZ_JANNDR010000499.1:0-4172 GCF_031378165.1 Chamaesiphon sp. OTE_75_metabat_556 | reverse complement strand
AGTTCCATCAAGATCGATTCCTTTAGAAATACGTCGATCTCTGCCACACGCAGCAAAACTAGCTGAACCTCCTACTGAATGCCCAGCGGCAAATATTTTATTAGGATCGATTCTTTGATAAAATAATGACCCAATTGCAGAATTAAGATGGATGATTTCATCTACAATTATCGATATATTTATTGCCTGTGTACGCGTGACGTTTCCGATATATTGTTCGAATTTAGCAGGCTCATTAAATATTAATGTATCGAAATTTTCAAACTTTATTTGCAAACCATTCGTACACATAGTTCCGACATTTGACTTGGGGTGATTGATGCCAATGACCATAAAACCATGACTGGCAAATTCTAGCGCGTAGAAAGTACCCAGGTAATTAATTCCACCGAAGCAAGGTGAAAAAAGGACGATCGGTAGACCATTTGGAGTCTGAATAGGAGTAGCATTTGTCAATGCTGGACTAGTAGAAACGCGCCGGAGCAGTGAGAAAATTAACTTGTATGCCAAATTTGCAGCGATTGGATCGGCAAAATCTCGACCTAGTTTATGAATATAAGGACTATGAACACCAGTTTTTTCAGCAGTCGGATACCATACCTTTGCAATTATTCCGGCTTCTGGATAGTCTGGTGATTTCCAAACGATCTCGCTGGTACCTACTTGCCATTGTCCTGATGGTTGAGGTAATCTATTTCTGGAAATCAATATATAAGGCAGGGCGAAAATAGCGATCGCAACGATACAAATAAAAATGAAAAAAATCAACATAGTTCTAACTATTTTTAGATTGAAGAACTGGTTTCAGATCTGACATGCAAAAATTTCCATTTGGTGCGGTAAAAGTGCAAATTGGCTGGCTTGAAATTTGCAGAAACTACGTGAAATAAAGTTAGGTACAGTTTAACATATGCAAGTGCCACTTGCATATTTGGGGTTTATGTTTACACAACCCCAAACTGCTAGCTTTTAGCTATAAATTGCCTTGTCACATCCTAAAAGCCCATGATTCTCAACATCAGAGGAATACGGGCTTTTTGTTTTAAGTCCACTCAGACTTTTGATTATATTGATACCTTTCTGATTTGCTAACGGTGGCGACTACAGGAATTAGTAGTCCTTTCGTAACTCAAAAAATTCTACTCATGCTCAGTACGAAACCTGGCATGACTTTGCTACAATCGATTTCAGTGGGGGATTCTAGGACAAACGGTTCCTGCCCCGAAGCTTGCGCGTCGATATTCGACGATCGATAAATTTCCACCTGCTTCTTCTGTGGATCGATTAGTAAACCCAAACGCACCCCGTTAGCGCGGTATTCCTCCATTTTTTCTCGAAGCGGAGGCAGCCTATCCGTTGCCGAGCGCAGCTCGATGACAAAATCGGGTGCCAGGGGTGGAAATTTCTTGCGTTGCTCTGGGGTTAGGGCTTCCCACCGAGACAACTCCACCCAAGCGGCATCTGGAGATCTTAGAGCACCATTGGGTAATACAAAGATGGTTGAGGAGCTAAAGATTTTACCTAACCCAGTTTGACGATTCCAGATTGCTAATTCAGCACCTAGCTCTAACTCAAAATTCCCACTCTCTCCACCAACTGGGGGCATAATGACTAATTCTCCGTTGGCTGTCAATTCTAAGGATCGATCTGGATTGTCTTGGCACAGCTTCTCAAACTCCTCATGTGTAACACGAAGGGTAATCCTATGGACATCCAAGAATAACGGTTTGGCTTCTAAAGATTGCATTTGGTATGAGGTCTCCTGTATCTAACTTATCTCATCAATACCTTTTTGATTTACATAGCCTGTCGAATTGGGCTAGTGTGACCGTTAGAGTTGTATTTCGTACATCGAGTAACAAGGGCTGAGTCTCGACCTGTGAAGTAGGTGCAGCGGCGTTCGCGTAGCGTTCACTTTTTGATATCGTCATACAACCTTCAAAATGTTTGCACGAGCTAGGTGGCGTGACTTTTATTCTATCATTGGCAAACTGTTGGCGATCGACCGACCAAATCGATCGAGAAGTAGTTTGAATATCGATCGAATTTATCCGGATGATGAGTCGGTATGCCTGAATTATAGTTGTATCTATTAGTGTCCACATCTATAATCGATCGATTATGCTGCGTACTCAAGACTTCCTCTCCCCCCGCCATCGTTTTTATGGGCAAGTGAACCCAGAAAATTTGGTGTTTAATGCTAACTTACAAGAATTTGCCGATCGCGTTAATTATATTTCTTGTCTGACTACGGCTGGTAAGCTATCGGCATTTGAAGCTCACGCGCAAATTCAACAGTTATGGCAAAATTTAGATCGCAGTAAATGCCAGTTAGGAGTGGGTGAAAATCCGTTCGACTCTTCAGATTTAAATTAAGCTCGATCGAGTCAATCCAGTGTTGTGACCAAAATTTAGGTTGAGATCGCACCATCTCGTCGATCGACATTGATAGTCAAAACCCCTAACCTTGATTGGTAGGGGTTTTGGTTGTGCAAGGGTGTGATCAGGGCAATTTGCGGAGAATCCAAATTCTTAGTCAGCAGCTTTTAGCTTTTTTCTCATGCGAAAAGCTGCTGTACCACCAACAATCGTCCCAATAATCGTAAATGGTTCGGGGACAGGAGCTGATCCCGCTGAACCACCAATATAACCTTGAATATTAAAACTTTGGGTGCTATTTTGTGGTGAAAGATTAATAGGAATGGCAAAGGATCCGAATATATTGCTATCTCTAGAACCGCCGATATAACGATCTACGATATTAACTCCATTGACGAAAATGCTTCCATAAGCTTGGGAACTCTCCGACCTTAGATCCGCATTTGCTGATACTGAACCGAAATAATATCCTTGAATAAAACCCGTAAAACTTTGACCAGGAGAAGTTGATACTATTGTTGATAGTGTTGCTCTAGATCCTGCCGAAGAATTACCAACTCCAGGCCGCCCCGCACTTCCTGAAACTCCACCAATATTAATGGATATCTGACTAGCGGAGGAAGAAGTAATTGAACCAGGGCGGCTAATAGCAGATGCATCTCCTACTACTATTGTTGGAGGATTTCTAAATTCTGGTGGAGATATAGAAAAGTCAATACCCTGTGGAAATTGTAGTGTATAGGAAAGGCCTGCACCAAATGTAGCGGCTGAAGCAACATCAGCCATTGTAAAAGCAGTGAGGATTGCCGCTGTAGCAGCTATTGAAATATTTTTCATATTTTCTAGATATTGTGAATTTTATACATCTAGACAGTCAGTATTTATAATTTAAGTTCCGTCTTAAATATAAATGCTAAAAAAGTATAATTTTATCATATCACTATATATCGAGTAGCAAGGGTTGAGTCTCGACAGGTGGATTAGGTGCAGCGGCAATTGTCATAAAACCTCCAAGCGTTCGCACAAGCTAGATTATGTGACTTTTATTTGATCATTGGCAAGATCCTGGCGATCGATCGACTGCTGATAAATGGTGACAAGACCTAGATATCGATCGTGCTTTTGTCTAAGTGAGTAGGGGCAATTCATGAATTGCCCCTACTCATAAATCAAATAAGATTGCTACATATGAATCATTCACTAAATTTGGGGCGATCGTCGATCTAATTTAGACAGTTCCATGCAATTCGATGCGTCTAGTCTGCGTCGGTTGCAGCGGACGAGCATTGACCGGATATAATTTGGCAAACTCGCGAATCTGTGCGCTAGAAACCGTAATTGGTGCTGCCAAAATATGCCATTTAACGCCCTCACTACAAGGCGGAGTAGTCAGCGATCCATCATAAGTATAATAAGACTTGGATGGCGGCAATAGATTACTAGCATCAATGCTACTGTTGCTCATGGCATTTGTTTTACCAGTTGGCGGGATTGCCTTCCACACTTGCGCGATTAACGGATGCTCTTTGCCCTCATTCATCATCACGCCTACCACTGCCAGTTTACCAGCGGCATTGCGGTGAACGAAATGTAATTCCATCGCCGCAGCTTTGCCAGCAATCTTGTGCTCGCTGGGGGTGTGAAAATGAAATTGGAGGAGTGCGTATTCGGTACTATCGATCGAGATCGTACTCCCTGGTGCATAGTTAACTTGGATAGTATGTCCGTTATTTACCACATTTAATGGTGAAGATTTGTAGTTAAAGGCAATCTGCATTGGTTTCCCTTTGACT
>NZ_JANNDR010000488.1:0-17040 GCF_031378165.1 Chamaesiphon sp. OTE_75_metabat_556 | reverse complement strand
CGGCTACCTACGAACGTTACAGCAGAGCGATTGAGGACAAATTGATAGATATTAACAACGATAAAAATTGCCCCTGCGATCGCGATCGAGCGTACTGCCAGATGGAAATTTTCATCGTCCTGGAGCCACCGACCCGGTCCTCTGTGCAACATAAAAATTACCCCCCCAAAGGTAAGTGCGGAGAGCCACGCAAATTCTTGGCTACCATAGAGTAGGGTCTTGGCAAAAATTGCCAACTGGACGGCCATGAGCCACTTGATCGAGGGCGGCAAGATCCAGTGTCGCCAATTATTCCGCGTTTGTAGTGCCGCAACGATCAAGATCATCAGCAATACTAATGCCAATGGTCGTCCGAATGACCGCAGTTGCTGGAGTGGAAATACTAGTGGTGGCGTCGGGTACCACCGACTTCTAAAGGTATCTAGCGATGAGGCAAAGCAACAGATACTAAATAGCAACCAGCCAGTGGGTCGATTGTGTTGGGCTTTGATCAGTAATAGAATCCCGATCGCGATCGCAATAATGCCAAATGGCGTCGCGATAAAACCAAATAATTGGTTGATAAAACTTGTCTTGTTCATACCGGGGTTTGAGGTAGTGGAAATTCGCGGTCAAGATGTCGCGATCGATTACGGTGTAACTGTCTGCTGGAGCAGCGATCTCCACCGATCGACCCAAATACTCGTGGCATAAGGTGCGGCTAGCTGCTGAGATCGTTGACCCCATAACGGGAGTTGGGCGTGGCGATCGTGCAAGTTTAACAAGGCTTGAGTGAGTTGGGCGACATCATCTTCGGGAATGACTAAACCGTTGTACCACGACCGCACGACTTCCACCCCCGAACCACACACATCAGTACAAATAATTGGTAAACCGGCGGCAGCGGCTTCAACAATGGCTAAAGGCCAGGGATCGAAACGACTGGGCAACACAAATGCTCCCGCCGATTGCCAGACTGACTCCATTGCTGAGGGCTGCAAAAAGCCCCGATCGGTAATTCCGGGCTGTCCGGCTAGTTGCGATTTCAATTCGCCCTGACCGCAACAGACCAGATCCCACGGCTCATCTACTTGATCGCGATAGGCTTGATAGGCAAGAACTAAGACGTCGATCGCCTTGACAGTAATATATCGGCCGACAAACAAAAACGATCGCGGCCAGACCGATTGAGATCGCTGAGCATACAGCGGCACCCAGCTATTGTAATCGATGCCATACAAGCCGCGATCGATCCGGGCTGGGTCGATTCCCAATTGTTTGGCATACTGCCAACTGCGTTCGCCAGTGACGACGACGCGATCCATCCGGTGGAGATAAGATTTTAAGACCAGTGGTGCCAATCGCTGCCGCCAAGTGTCCTGCCATGGCGTATCCATGCCCATCACAAAAGCGGTGTGTTGAAACTCAGATGTCGATGTCAACTTACAGTAGGGTTGATGCAACCAACCGCCGATGACAATCGCATCGGGTTGCTCGGCGAGGACTAGTTGCTTGATCAGTTGTTCATCTTGGCGTTCTTGCAGATCGAGCAACCGACAGGGAATACCTTGCATTAAGCGATCGCCAAAAGCTGTTTCAGTTAAGGCTTGAAAGGCAATGACAAACACCTCGATCTCATCTGACTCATGCAATGCCCGCCAACAGGCAGCCATATAACCAGAAATATCCGACCAGCAAAACACAACCTTGAGCTTCATCTTCACCAGCAATATAGATTTATAGTTCCTGTCGATCGACCCAGGTTAATTTCGGGCGACTGCCAACCAGTGTGGCCGTATATACGCTCCCCGTCGGTCGTGCCAGGATCTCGATCGTCCCCAGTTGCGGAATCTCGACGGTGACCGGTCGCGCTTTGCCCGCTGCCGCCCATGCCACGATCGCCCAACTAGATTTGCGTCGATGTTTGCGAGCAATCACCCGCAGATCGGGGTCTTTGACGGGGAATTCATAAGCTGGGGTATCCTTTGCCCACAAATGTTTCATCGGCCCAGGTAGCAAGTCTCCCTGCCGGAGATAATCTTCCAAATGACTGAATAAAGCATGGACGCGACTGAGCGCGACCATTTGTAATAACCACTGCGGCGGTTGTTCGGGATTAATTAACGCCCCAAATCCGCCAGCGGCTTTGGGTAGATCGAAATAACCGGCAATACTGCCGATATTTCCGGCCATATAGTAGCACTTGAGGAAGCCGCGATAGCGATCGATCTCGCCAAATACAGGATTCGTATTATCGCGCATCCAACCGTTACAAACCCAGTTATAGGATAGCGGATCGCCGATTTTGATTTGTTGACCGATCGAGTTCAGGACTTGGGTGAGCATATCCATATTCCCCGTCCAGCCTGTATTAAACTCCTTATAATACATCGAGGTGCTAGGTCGATCAGTAATCTTCCGCATGTATTTGTAGTCAAAGCACCAATTTAGCCAGCCAGGATACCGACCGCGATGAGGATTGCTATCGGCTGGATAGTAGACGTACATCTGGCGATCGGGTACAGCTTGACGCACCGCCTTGGTAATGAAAGACTCTTGGTAAGCCTTGCGCTCGGAGAGGTAATCAAACCAATCACGGCTGCCCTTGGCCGCTACCACACGGGGATCGCGTTCGCAGAGATTTTGGATGGCACCCAGAACGTTCAGCCCGTATTCACCACCATTTAAAACTACCGAGATCGGCGCACGTTTGCGAATCTCCGCTAAGGGGTCGGCACACATTTTAGCTGCGGCCTTTAAAGCAGCAACAGGAGCTTCTGGACTCCAGGTTTGTTTACCATCGACCAATTCCCCGCGATCGTTTTGCAACCAAATACCTCCCGGCGTGGTTGGCAGATCGCGACTGAGAATGACAGCTAGCTGGTAACGCTTGGGATTAGAGGCCGCTAGTGCCATCACCTTGGCCTCGTCACTGTTGGGATCTTTGAGTGCATAAGCGACCCGCTCGGCATTGGCATAGGGTCCCCATTCTAGGGCGTATCCCCAACGATCGGCGAATTCAACCCTACTGGCAAAGGGGAGGAACCACCCAAATCGAGTCAGGGGCGGCAGGGTATGGCCGGGTTTGAATTTGGGCGCAGGTAGCTGTTTTAAATACTGAGCGGGATCGAGCGACTTACCAATATTAGCGGCCAGATCGGTTATTGGTGCATCGGGCGACTCGGACAATCGACCGAGCGCGGCACGATCTTTATGGCTACAGGCTAGCGTCCCCATTAGTCCCAGCCCCGCAAAAAGCACTTTTCTTCGTCGCATCGGCTGATTCCTCAAGCAAAAGTATGAAATGCGGTCGTGATTCGATCGACACAATTAGACCAAGTATATTGAGCCGAGTGCTCATAACCGCGTTGAATATATGCGGTGCGCAGTTGTGAATTTTCCTGGAGTTGGATCAGGGCATCAGCTACAGATGCAGAATTTTCGGGATTCACAATCACACCAGCCGTATCGACTACCTCTGGTAAAGAAGCCCGATTGCTGGCCACAACCGGAGTCCCGACGACCATTGCTTCAATTGCCGGAATCCCAAAACCTTCATAATACGATAGAAACAACAGTGAAGAAGCACACCGCAACAATCGCGGCAAATCTCGATCGGGAACGATACCTAATAGTTTGATATTCGGTAACTCTTGGGCGGCGGCGACATATTCGGCTTCCGAATCTCCAGCTACGACAATTTGGAGATCTGAGCGGTGATTCAACAACTCTTTGGCGGCACCAATCACAAAATCGGCACCTTTTTTCAATCTCAAGCCACCAATCACCAAAGCATAGGGAGCTTCAGTCGGTCTTTCCAGTTTTGTCGGATCGATCGCGGCAATATCATTGAATGGCTGTTCGACCCCACAGCCGACAACGACTATTTTCCGCTCATCTGCGCCCAGTAACTCAATCATCCGCTGTTTGGAAAACTCAGAGATCGTAAAAATCACCTGATGCTTGGCTAGAGACTGGTAAATCCACTGACTCCATTTATAACGCGACCAACGATTCTGGCGAGTATGTGACCAAGGTAGGTCTGTCTCAAATACCTGAATATCGTAGATTGTAATCGCTACAGGACAACGCGACACCGGAATATAGGTTTCCATCGGCGCAAATAGCCAATCGGTGTTGACCGCAACATAGCCATCCATCTTGGGGAA
This sequence comes from Chamaesiphon sp. OTE_75_metabat_556, assembly GCF_031378165.1. NCBI lineage: Bacteria > Bacillati > Cyanobacteriota > Cyanophyceae > Gomontiellales > Chamaesiphonaceae > Chamaesiphon > Chamaesiphon sp. OTE_75_metabat_556. The sequence goes on along the minus strand of NZ_JANNDR010000488.1, from coordinate 12,892 downwards.
TTGAGTCAGTTTCCACAGTCGCTCTGTTAAATTCTCTTGTAAAGGAAATGTTTTTAGCGGAATCTCCCTCAAGGGCGAACGTGGATCGAGCTTTCCATCTGCCTGCAACCATTGTTTAGAACAAAATAACTCTAAATCGATCGATTTCCTTGAATTTAATCCTAATAATGTATTGTTAATATGCCGTCCTGCACCCGTGCAGGGTAAGTAGGTACGAATGGGATGAATGTAGGAAATAATGTTCACAACTAATACTGGTAATTCAAGCGTTTTTTCTTAGTAATACCACATCATGGCCAGCAACAACTCTTTTAATTAAAGTTGGATGAGAAATACATTCATAGTCTCTTTTTAAAAACCAATATATACACTCATGGGTATCGATCGAAGCATATGCTTCAGCATCGGATACCTTGTACATCAGATCGAAACGAGGATTTAATCTCTGCCAAAAAACAGTCTGGATTTTGCTGAAAATAGTTTCTCGTAACAACCTTTTGGGAATCCGTGTCAATGCTTTGTAAATCTTGCTTTTCAATACTGGCAATAACAATTTTATTAGTTTGTTTTTTAAATTCAAATCCTTATAATCAAAGTAATCTACACCATCGCAATTGTACTGAGTACAGTTCCATGCCGGTCTTAAAACCAGATAGCCACCAGGCTTGAGAACTCGATCAATTTCATAGATAGACCGATCTAGATCTGGCACATGTTCTAATGTATTCAGAGAGAAAATTAGACTCAAAACTTGGCTTTGGAAAGGAAGTAGATCGCCACTGGCACAGACACGATTGTATGCTTCAAACTCCTTAGCTAATAAACTGTTCAGTGCATAGTCTAGACCAATATAGTTAGGTACCCTGTCCGCAAATATCCCAGGTCCACAACCTATTTCTAATGAATAACCTTCAATATTATGTTCAGCTACAAATTTGGGCAATAAATCCCAAAGTGTCTGGGCTTGCTCCATGCGAGGGTTATCTTCGCGCATCGCCTCAAGTCGTGAAATATTTTCATAAACTTGTGAATAGAACTCATCAAGCGTAGAGCCAGCATTTTCTTTCAGAACAGGAATCCCATCAATCACGCTATATGATGCGTTGCATTTGGCGCACAAGAGTTGATTCTCGACTTGAGATTCTAGCAATCCCAGACATCTTGAGCCTTTGTCATCTAATTCTATGCAAGAAAGTATTTCTAAATGTGATCGGGTCTGTTCGGTAGTTATACTTACAGTCATGATAATAATTTTAGATTATTTCAAGAATCAAATAGAATTGTCATAATACAACCCAGATTTGTCTTTCATCATAGCATCATGCAATTATAAATTCTTAAAGTTGCATCTACTGTTTTTCCCCAGCTAAATAGAGCAGCTCGATCAATACTAGCTTGGGCATACTTAGATCTTAGATCGGAATTTTGAGAGATTTCGAGCATTGCTGCACACAAAGTATCTTGATCTGTTGGTGAAACCAAAAATCCTGCTGCTCCGACAACTTCTGGCAAAGATGATGTATTAGAACTAATCACCGGACAGCCACATTGCATTGCTTCCAATACTGGTAGTCCAAACCCTTCATACAAAGAAGGAAAAATAAAACTCAGAGCACCACTATATAGTGCCGCCAAGTCCCCATCGTCAACAAATCCAGTAAAGTGAATAAATTCTAAATCTGCTTCAGTTAACTGATTGTCACTAATCATTGATGTTACTGCATCTCGATTACCGCCACAGATCGCCAAATGTAAATCTTGGCGGTGCTCTTGCAAAATCATTTGCTTGAAACAAGTTATCAAATGACCCATGTTTTTATGGGGAGCCAGTGAATGAAGCGTCAGGAAGTAATCACCTTCGGGAAGCTGATATTTTTGGGTTGCAGCTTTAATAATATCTGGATCTGAAACAGGATAAAAAAGTTCTGGAGCTGCGGCTAAGTAGATCGTAATTACACGATCAGGATTTAACTTTCTTCTATCTAATAAATCGTTACGTGTAGCATCGGAGATGGTTGTCACCCAATCATCAGGTTGAATCGTATCGATTAGTCTTTGAGTTATGCCTCTTTGTCCCGGCATAAAATATTTTTCATTTAAAATCAAAGGCGTGAGATCGTAAACTGTTTGGATATGCCGATCAGGTAACGATCTCCTGACTTGTTTGGGAATACGTGGATAAGAGGAATGAAAAATATCGGCTTTAGCTAATACTTTGGGATCGATCGGTTGCCGTGTGATGTTTATCGCTCTAGAAATATTTCGCAACACCGATTGTTGAGTTTTTACAATAAATTTATGATTAGGATTGGTTGAAGATTGATCGTTCAAATCTTCAATCTTTCTAGCAAACTTGCTAACTGGGTAGATGGCGGAATTAAACTCTGGATGGGAGCCTAGGAGCGATTCAATCTGCAATGAAGATTTAACAGAACCGATTGCCGAAAAGCTCAGATCATTGCCTAATTTTTGATGTAATAAGTCAGCGATACTCCAAGCCGTCCGTGCTATTCCTGTTCGAGTTTTGGGATTATTACCAACTGTCGAAATATCAAAAATTACTTTCATATAATATTTACAATCTTGTCAATATCTTGCGAATACCGCCAAATGTATACCTAGTCCAGTAAGCAGGGGGATTACGACAGGAAAGTAACAATATTTTTAGGCTTTGGAGGAGCTTTGATTTGTCAGTTTGGCGATCAAACTCTGCTAATTTTTCATACCAGACTAGCCGCATCAACCACAATTGAGCTGGCTTGGATAATGCTTGGTATTCTGGATCGTCAAGAACACTTTTGACGATATTTTGACCTTCTTGCTCGATGTTTCCTGGCGCAGTTTTTTGTTCTTGATGAAGTCGAAAATTGACCAGTACTCGATCGCTATAATTCACATTCGGATAGCGATGTACATATCTGACTACGCGATCAAAGTCAAACTGAATTCGCAAATTTTCATTCAAGCTGCCAATATTTTTTAATAATTCCGTTCTAAACCAAAACCCTGGCTGATGATAAACCGTAGCATTTTCACCAGGTCGATTGGTAGTATTAAATTTAGTCAATAAGCCTTCTGCCGTGATATTTTTAGCAATCACCGGTTCCTGATTTCCTAGTTCATCAAAATTAGTGACTACCCCAGCAAAAGCATCATAATCTTTTATCCCTTCTGCGATCGCAAACAAAGCCCCTGGCATTAAAACATCATCCGAATTAATCCAATTAAAAACCTCACCCGTCGCCTTAGCTAATCCTTTATTGATCGCATGAGTTTGGCCGCGATCTGCTTCACTCGTCCAATAAGTTAACCACGGTTCGTATTTTTTGATGACTTCTACAGAGTTGTCGGTACTACCACCATCGATGATGATATATTCTAAATTTGGATAGCCTTGGAGTAATACCGATCGAATAGTTTCTTCTAGATAGTGACCGTAGTTATAGTTAGGTGTAAAGACAGTAATTTTTGGCCATTTTTGCGATCGATCAATATCGATTAATTCCCTCTCTAATGACCAAGGCCAACCACTTTTTTCAGTGGAAGTGACTGGAAAATTAGCTAAAGTAGGAGAGGTCGATTCAGACATATTAGAGATAGCTCAAAATATACTTAACAGAGAAATAAATGTGTGTTTTCCAGAGCAGTGGTGCCAGAGAAGAATACGGCGACGCCTCAAACAATTTTTCCTTGTTCTTTAAATTAACTGCGGCCAACCACACAAACACCAGGATAGAGATCTTGAATTATTTTTGCATTATGTCGCTTCAATAATCTTACCATACCCCTTTTTGAAAAATGATTAATGTGTACATCATTGTCTCCGAATGTAGAAACAATATCTATCCTCTTTAACATCAGCCTCAAAGCATTTCGCATAATGCTCCAGTTCAAACCAGGGACGGCTAGATATACTACTCCTTCAGGTTTAAGAATAGAGAATACATCTGTCATGAAAGACTGAATCAATGGGACATGCTCTAGTACCATATCAATGACGATAGCATCAAATTTATCTGAAAAAACATTAGCAGAAAAATACCCAGATATCAAATCCAGTGATAAATGCTGTTTGGCATACTCCGTTGCATATGGGTTAGGCTCTACACCTACACAATTTACACCTAGCTCTTTTGCAACTAGAAGAGTAGTTCCAATCCCGCACCCAATATCTAGCATGGTTTTAATTTCAGGCTTGTAATTTAGCAATTGATGAATTATTTGTGCAGAGTGGCTTTTGTGCTCGTCATGCTTATTGACATGCCATTGCAGATCGGCAATTAAATTGCCATCATCTTCTTGGTAGTTTGGGCGTTGAAAAAAGGAAGTACATCGGACACAAAATTCCAAAGGGTCTTCTTTTCCTGTTCTCGATCCTGTGAGCTTAATCGACTCTAATAGTCTCGAATTACAGATAGGGCATTCAGTTAATTTCATGTTAAATTATTAAAATAATACGCTAACAAAACTATGTAGATAAATCCAAGATAGTATTGCTGCACATTAACAAAACAAATTATAACCAGCAATTAAAATTATAGAGATCGATAGACTGCAACAGTTTGCTCGGCAGTCTTGTCCCAGCTAAATTGCTGATGACGATCGAATCCTTTGGCAATTAGGAGATCGCGTTTGCTAGGTGCAGCGAGTAGTTCTAGCAAAATATCTGCTAAATCACCAACAGCTTTGGGATCGAACAAGATACCCGCATCGCCAACGACTTCAGGAATACTAGAAGAATTGGCTGCCACAACGACAGTACCACAAGCCATCGCTTCGAGTGGCGGGATGCCAAAGCCTTCATAAAGAGAAGGATAAACAAAGGCTACGCTACAGCGATAGAGTTTAGCCAGGTGGGTGTCGCTGGCATATTGGTAATGTTGAATTCGCTCTGTCAGATACAGTTCGGCAATCTGCCGTTGCTCTGCTTCATTAAAGGGTGCGCCTACGACACACAGTCGGACATCAGGATTGACGCTGACGACTTTCGCAAAGGCTAATAGCAGCGTGTCAAAGTTTTTATAAGCTTTAGCACGGCTCCCTACATAGAGAAAGTAAGGCTGAGCCGGTGTTTTTTCATCACCATCAGCCCATTCCTGCTTAAATTCGGAAGCCAGATACGTGACCACAATTTTGGGTGCTACGGCTGGAAAATATCTCAGCAGGTCATTTTTGGTACTCTCAGAGATACAAATAATGGCATCAGCAGCCAGAATCGCGGCTTGTTTGTTAGCAATTGTCCCATCTGGAGTCATCTTATCTGCAAACAGCTCGTGAATCATGTCGTAGACAGTGATCACTAGCGGACGTCGCGATCGATTAAAAGCTGTTTGAGAGAGTAGATAATAGTAAGTCGGATGGAAAATATCAAAGGATTGTCGATCATTGCGCCAGCGAAAGTAATGACCGCGCAGCTTGTGGGCGATTTGATGCGGTCGAAAGTTGGGGAATTCCTGGATCTGGAGATTGGGGTGGGTCGGATAAGAACTTTTATTCCGGCGATAGCTAGTCGTCAAGGTTGGCTGGTCGGCTTCAGGCAGTCGATTGATGATATTTGTGAAGTAGCGACCGATTCCGCCCGTAATTTGGTCGGCATAAATTTGGCCATCGTATAAAATTTTCACTGTGCTGCTCTTTATACATTGAGATCGATTAACTATTCGAGGTTGTCTTGGCCTGAATCATCATTTTAATGATATCTGGCAGTTGATATTTAGCCTCCCAACCTAATTTGTCCTTCGCTTTGCTTGGGTTGCCTTTACCCATGGCAATATCTGTCGGTCGCAATAAGCTTTTGTCGGTGACAACATGCTGTTGCCAGTCGAGATTGAGAGCCTCAAAAGTATATCGTACAAAATCTGCTAACTTGTGGGAAGTGCCAGTCGCGATCGCATAATCATCCGGCTCTGGTTGTTGCAGCATCAGATACATTGCTTCGACATATTCTGGTGCCCAGCCCCAATCCCGCTCGATCTCGATATTTCCTAACAATAACTTTTCCGAGCTACCCGCCGCAATCCGACAGGCGGTAGCCACGATCTTTTGGGTAACAAACCGCTCTGGGCGAAGGGGTGATTCGTGATTGAACAAAATCCCCGAACAGGCAAATAAATTGTACGCTTCGCGATAGTTGGCAACTTCCCAAAATGCGGCGGCTTTGGCTACAGCATAGGGACTGCGGGGGCGAAACGGGGTAATTTCCGTTGCTGCTTCGCCGCCGGTATCTCCAAAACATTCACTAGAACCAGCATTATAAAATTTGATTGGCTGATTGACAAACCGAATTGATTCTAAAAGGTTTAGAGTGCCTGTGGTAATGCTTTCTAATGTTTCTACTGGTTGCTCGAAGGAGAGACTGACAGAAGTTTGTCCGGCGAGGTTATAGATCTCATCTGGCTGGATTTTGGTGAGTACCTGAAGCACGCTCCGAAAGTCATTGAGCGCGACTGATTCTAGCTTAACTCGATCGCGGATGCCGAGCTTAACTAAATTACTAAAGGATGAAACTTGCGCATCGCGAGAAGTGCCGCAGACACTATATCCTTTACTCAGGAGTAGTTGTGCTAAGTAAGCTCCATCTTGACCAGAGATACCACAAATCAGAGCTGTTCTCATATTGAGATGATGTAGATTCAGTAAAAGTTAAGAATTGATCGATTATGTGCGTGATGTAGTTGGCCGATCCCTGCCATTCGTCGATTTTTGTAGCACTGACCCTCATACCTGTTCAGCAGCAGTAATTCTTACTTAGTGCATAAAAATGAGTAAAGACGACCGGGCGATCGATCGGAGATCGATCCATATCGTCGATAGGCTCGCTCGGTTAGTGGTATTTGTGCGAGCGAATTACCGATCGCACTTCCCAATTTTGATGTCAGCAAATCTTTAAGGAATTTCTTGACATCCGCATTAGAGAATGGAAAATGGTTGATAATGTTATCCATCGGAGCCATTTGTTTGGCAAGTTTAAATCCAGCTTGCTTTAAGCTATTGGTATAATATTCGACCGAGTAAGCATTCTCACCACCATGTAATTGATGCAAGATGTGTGCATCTAAAAATTGCGCTAACTGTGCCGGATTATCCACCACATGTTCGCGGGTAGCTAAGAATAATCCACCTGGCTTTAGAACTCGCTCACATTCGGTTAGACCCTTTACTAAATCTGAAAAGTGATGTAATGCTTGCCGTTCGTAAATTACATCGAATGTATTATTATCGAATGGCAAAGACTCCGCAGTTGCCTGGACTGTTTCGATCGAACCATTATTAATGGCATCTCGTAGTCTTTTTGCTGCCATCAGACCCACATCATCACTCAGATCTGGGTCAACGGATGTTACTTCACAGCCCAAACAGGCAAAAGAGTAAGATGCAATTCCATTACCGCAGCCTAAATCCAAAACTCGAACTGGCTGTTCGCGATCCTTAATGCGCAGTAGTTTTGCTACTTCTTGAAACTCTTCACTAGCCGCAAATCTTTGAGCAGATGCTAAATTATCGCGATCGAGATAACAAAATTTCACAAACTCTCCATGCTCTGATTTTCCTCGGAGCCAGTTGACTGACTCTTCATAGCTCATCAATTCTTGATCGATCATCTTCCAAGCCTCCTTAATCGCTTTCTGATTTTAATTGTTTCTATTGCGGAACATGATCAATTATTTGAACTCGATGAAGCCTCAAGTATATCAAGAGCCATCTCAAGTTTAGCTAAATCAATGTATACGTTTTCTTTCTGAGGATGAACGTCCTCAATTTTATTTGTTTTTCCAATCATGTAGTAATATTCAAGTCCGAGGGCATTTGTCAGTACCTTAAAGCTTGAATCATGATAATATTCTGTGAACAATTCAAATACTTTTGCATTTTGAGGGCAAAAATATATATTGCTAAATCCAGCTCCATGCACGCCTAACACGATCGATGCATTCGAGAATAATTCTATTTGATCCAATACTGCCATACATTCCAGATGACATATACTATATCCTCTACTCTTCAATAAGTCTATGATTTTATCTTCATTTTCAATTTTTCGATAATCTGCAAAAGCACGGCTGATATAAATTTTACTTTTAGTGTCGTGGGATTTTGCAAGATCGGTGCTTTTGCGATACAAGTTTCCAATCCAACTAGGTAGCCATTTTTTTCGATAGCAAGTATATCCTCTGGTATTAACATAATCCCAATTTTCTGAAGTGTTAATCAATGACGGGACGATCGTTTCATCTGCTTGGATAACCACACCTGAATCTATTTTAATTATCCTTTTTTCATCAATTTTTAGCAGTTTAAGATATTGTTTCTGAAAAGATTTTTCATTAGACAAAATATAGAAATCTGGCTTGAATTGCGATTTCTCTAATAGATAATAATGGCCTAAACACTCAGTCAACCAGTGATAATAGTTGTTCTCGATAGTAGACAAAGCAAGATTTACAACACTGCCCTTGACTTTGACAGGTTTCTTTAACTTCCAATTATGCCTCCCAATCCAAGGATTTACTTTCTGGGGAGTTTGTTCGATAATCACTTCATCATTATTAGTAAAAATTTCCTCTCTACCCACCACGCACTTAGCATTTTTAATACTTCTAACGTAAAAAGGAGGTATGGTGATCGTGTAGGGGGAGAAATAATCATGTTTTTGGCCAAAGATATCTAGTCTTTCTGGCAACTCAAATTTCTCTTCTGGGAAAATTAATTCCTCTCTGAAAAATTTCACATCATTAATAGATATTCCTTCAATTTCAGGGGTAAACAATTCCTCGAAAATTCTAAGTATCTTATTGACAACTCTTTCAAACATATCGTACGACAAAAACTTGTAGCCAAAAAGCATCAATAGATTTATTTAATGTTGACAATTGGCTATTTCAGTTTCAATATTTGAATCAAATAATTTACAATCTGATTGTTTTGTCCTGCTACTTGATATTGACCAGACACAGCTCCTAAATAATTTGCCAAGTTAATTATTAAATCTGTGAATCTGAGTCTAATAGAGTGTACGATAATTCGTCTCATTACGGATCTTGAGAGCGTAAAACTATTTGGCATACCCGCTAAAGCTGAAGCCCGCATTTCTGGAAAGGAACTGACAATGCATGGAAAATAGCTATCAGCCGTGCCAAAACTCAATCTTTTTACATAGTCTAATGTCGATCGATTAGCTGGAATTAGGTGATTGACTACTAACGAAGGCGCAACACCAGCAGCATAACCTATCTTGATCCCTTCCCAAACTATTTGAGTATCTCCACCGCTAGATAGAGATTTTCCTTTGCGATCGGAGGAGCACAGATTTCCATTGTTAACTTCATCACAATATCGCGCTAATATTTCTCTTCTGACAGCTAGTCCCGTTCCAAATGGATAAAAAGAAGCCCACGTTTCTCTGACGAGACCATATTGAGTATAGTTAGTATTCCTGTCTTGATATAGATGCTTAAAACTATTCCTGAACCACTCTGATACTTCTCCCATGAATTCTACATTGACATTTCCTGGCCCCCAAGCACCAACTGTTGAATACTCGGAAAATAATTTTACAAGTGCAGCAAGATATGATGATGAGACTTCGTTATCATCATCTATAAACAAAATAAATGAGTTCTTCGCGGCATAAAAGCCTGCCATTCTGGCAAAAGTAAGCCCCTGCTGAGTTTCTTGAATGATACTAGCCCAAGGGCAGCGATCGAGAAATTCGCGAACGTAAGCAAGTTGATGTACTGGAGTGGGACTATTATTGTCAATAATTATACATTCGACTGGAACACCTGCTGGAATTATCAATGACTCAACTGATTTCAGGGTGCGATGAAAAATTCCCTCTACTGGATTGTATGTACAGATTAAAATGCTAATGCCTAATTTTGATTGGGACTTATCTAATTTCTGCTCTGTAAATATATTTTCTGGGATTGAAGTCATATCAAGTAGTTACAAAAACTTTACTTCTAAGCTGCCTCATATTCTGGAAGATAATTACTTAGATGGGATTGGTTTTTCGATTTTTAGATTATCCCAGGCACTCATAATTGATTTTGGAACCCAGGGTCTAATCTTTCTCGTAGTTTGATGCCTTAAGTAATGAGCTAATCGCCGTAAGATCGTAATTTCAGTGTGGGAACCAGTTTTTTTAGCAAGTCTATAAAATTTAAGATGGTCTTTTAACCCGATTGTACTTTCTGGGTTAAATGTTAAATTTACCCAATTATCAATTGACTGTTCTTTGATTTTAGCTAGAGTTTGAGTGGGGAGCTGGATATTACTTTCTTCTAAGGTTTGACGAATCAACATGTACTCACAAATTTCTGTTCCATTGAGATAAGAGCGGGAACTTACAGATGAATTGTGAGTGCGAAAAGAGTTAAGTATCTGGGCACAAAATGCAATATCTGATTTTAATAAAATTCTAATCCACGTCATCCAGTCACCTGTCAGGATCAAACTTTCTTCGGCACCACCGATGGCTTCATAGACCGATCGTCTAATTAAAACAGCACTAGCGTTGGGAATAGTATTCCGAAATACCAGATATTTTTGACATTCACTCAGCCCATTGGCGACAAAATCATGGCTCCATCGATCAGCACTGAGATCTTCAACCCATTCACGCAAACTCTGTGTGACAACAACATTATTGGGATCGATCCTACAAGACTGGCAGTGTGCAAGTCCAACATTAGGATTGCGATCGAGCACAGGTAATAGTGTCGCCAGAAAATTAGGATCGGCAACATCATCAGATTCCGCAATCCAGATATATTCCCCTGTTGTGGCACGAACGCCTTTATTCCATTGTTTGAACGGGGAAGCACTATTGAGATCGTTATAAATTGCTTTGATTCGGGGCTGTGGCTCGAATTGTTTAAAGACAGCATTGCTATCATCGGTAGAAGCATCATCAAGATACGTCAGATCGAAATCCTGAAAAGTCTGGTTGAGAACGCTCTGGATTCGTTGCTGAAGGTAAGGAGCATGATTGTAATTTGGAATAATGACAGAAACTTTAGGCATATTAACACTTCTGTAAATCACTGTTAGAAAAGGATCGAGCTGTTTTGATAACTCGTTGAGTGGCTTCTAAAGAGGCGGATTCCCACTTCTGACAAGGTTCTAGATGATTGCCTTCTGCCCATTCATGCTAGGCATTACATCAACAAATACAATTTAATTGCTAGCATTAATTTCACAAATTATATTTCAACATAACCTTTTCGTAAAGTGCATTTCTGTTTTTCCGAACAACCTCAGCACCATAGTTATTTCTAACGAACTCTAATGCTCCATCCGCAATATGATTAGCTAATTTGGAATCAGTAGCCAGAGCGATTGCCCCAAGTGCAAAATCATTTGCAGTATCTCTAATCAGAGCATGTTCAAAATCACATACTTTAATTCCTTCGATTCCAATTGTTGTTGAAACAACTGGAACCTTTAGTGCCATGGCCGTAAGGATCTTAGTCCGAATGCCACTCCCAATACGAACTGGTACAAGTTGAATCGTGTTCTGCATTACTTCGGTAATATTTTCAACAAAACCCGTATAAATAATGTCTTTTGATTGATGATTGTAACACCAGTTTTCACTCCAGTTACCGACAACAAACAACTGTGCTTCAGGTATTGAATCTAGAATTAAAGGCCAAATATCTGACAATAACCACTCGATCGCATCCCGATTAGGATCGTGTGCTTCAGATCCCACGAAAGTAAAGTTTTTGATTGGTAAATGTCTAGCTGGAATAGGGTTAAGAATATCAATATCAGCAGGAACAGGAAAAGGGCTAACATCTATTTTATTCGGATCAACTACCGTGCTCATTTCCTGAGCGTCCTCATCACTAAAAACGACAATACTATCGAACCCAGATAGATATATAGATTCTTCTGCAAAAATTCTATTTGTCAGATATTTGGAATAGGGGTTGAACCCATGGACTTTAATATGTCTTTGTGCATACATCCAATGAATCTGATGGTTAATAAAAATTTTAGGAATATTCGGAATCTTCAATGCTGCTAAAGAAAGCATTTCAGCAAATTCAACCTGAAATAGATCGACACCAGATTCAAGCTCTTCTGTGAGAGTCTGAATAAAGGTGGATGACAAAGGGGAGAAAGGATAGTAGGGATACTGAGCAAGAGCTTCAATATTAGGACTATTGTTAGAATCTTGTAGTGGACGAATGCTATTCAATCCATTCCTTAAAAAATCACGCAGTCGTGAATAGTTGCTTGGAATGCGATCTTTGTAAAATGGGATTGCTTTGACTCTAACATTGGAAATTCGGTTTTCAATTTCCTGTATTCCCTCAGCTTCATTTTTAGAGTGAACTGGGCAAATAATAGTAAAAGTGTGATCCTTACTCAAGCACTTCAAAGTAGAAAACTGTGCAACTTTTCCTCCAGCGTTAAGCGGCCAAGGCAAATAAGGAGTAGCAATTAGTATATGCATAAGGAAATACGTACGTTTAAAGCAAAGATTTAATTGGGATGAATTACGGAACGTACTGCTTCTAGTAATCTAATCCCATGTAAAGAGTTTGGCTCTAAGTACATACCCTCAGCCCATTCATTCCAAGCATTCAAAAAAATAATACGCCGATCTAAAGGGACATTATTTACATTATCAATTACTCTCGATAAGTGGGTTGCTACTATGTCAGGAGTACCACCTGTCATTACAATAGCATTTTCGCCTCTTCTTGCTGTATTATCCCAGCCAACAAAGAATCCAGGATAATGGGGATATTTGGGGCGGCTTGATTCCATTAGCTCAATAGCATCGCCATACTTATAAATCTTTAGCTTTGCACTCCAGAGTCCTTGCTTAATATTACGAGCTAGGCGTTTAAGAGAATAATCATCATTAAATACGTCT
>NZ_JANNDR010000465.1:0-20833 GCF_031378165.1 Chamaesiphon sp. OTE_75_metabat_556 | reverse complement strand
CAGCTGGGCTAGTGATCGATGAGTTAAAGCGCGGTTATACTTTGGGCGATCGCGTGTTACGGTTGGCACAGGTGAAGGTGGCGGTGGCATCTAATTTTAACTAGTCTCGACTCTGCTGCCGAATTTGGGCGAATACGTTATGGTTGAGAAATCCATCACGTATTCTTGAAGCATAGAAATCATGACGGTTGAATCTCAGATCGATCGAGTCACGTCGCCACTAGCAAATCCTCAGCTTGAAGATCGGGCGGTATCGATCGATCTTACGAATGAGTCGAAACTAGAGGAGCCAATTTTATGTCCCCATTGTCTGCGGACGGCTAATAATGGGATTAAGTGTAAGGGTCTTTGTGTTGCTGACAGCGATTACTAGACTCAGATATTAGTAATAAGCTAATCGGCAAACTATCAAGTTTCTACACGAGTTGATTGTACCATCGACCCATTTTTATCAAAACTTAACCCAACCAGTTTGATGATGGCCGTAGTTACAGACTTGGGGATTGAGAATTTCAGTCAGAATTTCTAATGATTCGACCAGTCTGGGGCCAGGACGATTGAAATAAGCATTACCATCAGTGATATAGACTCGATCGAGCTTGACTGCTGGGAGATTTGCCCACTGCGGATGTTGTGTAAGCGGTTGGGCTTCGATGCGAGTGCGATCAAGATCGAAACCACACGGCATGAAAATAATCGTATCGGGAGCGGCAGCAACCAATTCATCCCAACTAATGCGCGGTGAATGTTGTCCGGTGATGCCACCAATTGGTTCGCCGCCAGCCATCTCCACCAATTCAGGAATCCAATTTCCTGCCAACATTAGCGGATCTGTCCACTCGATACAGGCAACTTTAGGGGGATTGGATCTAAGATTTTGACATTGAGTTTGACAGGTTTTAACTCGCTGTTGTAGAGCTGAAACGATCGATTGCCACTCAACATTCAAAGTTTCTCCCACACGTTGAATATCCGCCCACACATCCGCGATCGTATCGGGTTGAAGTGAGATAATTTGCGGGTGACTATTGGTTAATTTGGCAACGGCTGTTTCCACTTCCGAAAAACTTACGGCGCAAACATCGCACTGGTCTTGAGTGATAATGTGAGTAGGCTGCAATCGGGTTAATGTGTCGAGATTAATGTCATAAATACTCATGGCCGCAGCGAGTAATTTATCGACTTCTTGGTGAATCTCACCACTCGACTGTTGAGTCGAAAGCCGTGCCGACGTACAGATCGCCAGATCTTTAATCTCCAGTGGATAGTCACACTCATGGGAAATTCCCACCAATCGATCGATTAAGCCCAAACCAGCGATAATTTCCGTGGCACTTGGCAAGAGTGAAACTAACCGGAGCGGTGCTAATTGGGTCATAAAATTGTGAAAATAAAGATCGGGCAGTGCCAATAACAGTAATCAATAATAGACCGCCACTATGACTCATTCTACCGATATTCCGACTCTGGCACGCTGGATGGCTGGAGATTTTAGCAATCAAGCTCAGGCATTTGAAAATCCCCCATTTTTCGCGCATATTCGGGTGTGTATGCGTCCCTTGCCATATGAGTTGTTTGGTGGGGTGAGCTTATTTCTGGAGCAGGCTTATGACTTTATGCTCCAGAATCCCTATCGTTTGCGGGTGCTAAATTTTGCGATCGTCAACGATCGGATCGAAATCGAGCACTATACGATCGATCCAGAAGCCGAATTCTACGGAGCCGCCCGCAAACCAGAACTGTTTGCCCAACTCACCCACGATAAAATTATTAAAATGCCTGGTTGTACGATGATTACCGAATGGACTGGCAGTACCTTCAAGGGCTATGTGGAACCTGGAAAGGGCTGTAAGGTGACTCGCAACGGCAAAGATACTTATTTAGATAACAGCTTTGAAATTAGCCCTGGGCAGCTTATCAGCCTCGATCGCGGTCGCGACATCCACACCGACGAACATATCTGGGGATCGATCGCGGGGCCATTTGAATTCACCCAGCGGGTCAGTTTTGCCGATGAAGTCCAAGTCGAGCAAGTTACCTAGCCTCTGATTATCCCCTACCCTCTAACCCCTAACCCCTAACCCCTAGCTAAGGTGTGGACGCTACTACAAAAATATCAGTTTTCCACACCTATCAGATTTAAGAGAAGTAGAGGATGATAGAAACAGCTCAGAAATAGCTCAAAGGAAACCAACATGAACTTTTCCATCCAATCGATTTACAACTGGTATCGCGACTTGCTACGTAATCCCAAATATCGTTGGTGGGTAGTAGCCGGCTCCATTGTTTATCTCGTTAGCCCGATCGATATTTCCCCCGATATTTTCCCGGTCATTGGTTGGATTGATGACGGTATTGTCATCTCATTGTTAATTGCTGAAGTTTCCCAAATTGCCAAAGAAAAGTTGCAAGCACACAATCCTAGAGCTGACAAAGCCACAACATCAACAACCTCCGTTAACGATGCTCCAGTTGATGTTCAAGCAGTTCAAGTAGAGTAGTTAGTTGATAGTTGATAGTTGATAGTTGATAGTTGATAGTTGATAGTTCCAAACTATCGCTAGTAAGAAACCTGACTTCTTGAAGAAGTCGGGTTTCTGATTTTGGTCGATTGTTTTACTTTCGATTGCGAGCTGGCATCCGATCGCCTCGTTCTAGCTTGATTTGCAACTTATCACAGATCGTCCAACCGATCGATCCAACCACTACAAAGCCGATTGATATGAAGGCAGTAAGTAGTGTATTTTCACCGCCAGCTAGCGCGAAAATCATCGTACTTATCCAGGCAATTAGGGCAACGATAACGATCGCTTGTTTGGCCGTTTTGAGATTTCGATGTGCCGTACTGCAACTATGACAATGCTCGGTATGACTGTGATACCGATCGAGTAATTGCTCGGTAGCTAAAGCAGGCTTAAAAGTTTGACCGGGGAAAGGATCGGCCTGATAATTATTCAACCATTGGCGATATTCAAACACGAAGCGATCGGCTTTGGTCGGTAGATAAAATGACTGACTAAAGCTTTCGCTACCACCACTTTGTTCGAGATAGCGTTCTTGATGGTGCAAGAAAATTTGGTCGTCCTCTAAGATCGCATTATTACTAATATGCGAATACCATTGGGGCGTCGCACTAATCACAAATGCCGGAATCTTACTCGCAAACTTGAACGGAAATCTGGCAAAAATTCGACATTCACCCTTCCGCGTTGGCGTGGCATAAACGACCGTAATCGTCTCGCCAAACTGCTGGGATTTGAGTTCGTGCCACATCAGGCAGGGCGCGATAAAAGTGGTATCTTGTCGGCCTAGTGTCCCTTTGCGCGGCCCCTCTTGCCAAGCCCCGATCAAGCCAGACTTGTCTGATGAAATCACTTCCAATTCTACCGGACCAGCATTCGATCGCTTCCCGACACTATTGTGATGCGTGTAGGGTAAATGACTCGGATCGAGGACGTTTTCGAGTAGAGTTGCCGCATCGTAAGGCAAATCGCGGAACGTATTTAACACGATCCAGCCATCCGTCGGTTTGCCATCTACCATCGGTACCGGCATCAGCGGGACTGATGTCTGCTCTGCTCTGGCAGGCGTCCCAGCATAGATAAATAACAATCCCTGCTCCACAATCGTCGGTAGCGACTTGACACAAGCGCGGCGGGAAGTTTCCGCCTGGGCATCTGGTAGTTGCTGCGGGATGCGATCGCAAGTACCCTCGCCGGTAAATGCCCAACCATGATAGGGACATTCAAGTAAACCATCTTCAGCGATTCGGCCTTCGGATAGTCGCGCCAATCGATGGGGACAGCGATCGTCAAATGCCCGCCAAGCTTGCGCTAGAACATCCCACCAAATCACCAAATCTCGATCGATCAAGGTAAACGGTGTGGGCGCGATCTGACTGAGATCCTCAATATAAGCGACTGGATACCAAGACTCGATCGGGTCGAATCTGCTCGAATCGTCTCCGCCTGCGGTCATTTGTGCTGCCAAAACTGCTGCTGTCATAAATGCTTTACCCAATGGAAGAGAACCGCTTTACACTTCTTTATATTTAAGATAGCAATTGTTTGTAGATTGAGGCAATTCGGACTAGTTTATTTGCAGGCGGTTGATGATGTTGAAGATTAAAACTTAGGCTAAGGTCGCCGATCTGCCAATGGAATAGAAGAGAGTTTATCGCCCATGGCATACGCAGCATTCGATCGCACTTCTTGGTTCCCATGTTTCAGCAGTGGCATCAGGCTGGGAACGATCGATTCATCCCCTGGGCTGATGTGTCCCACGGCTAATGCTGCTTGTTTTTGCACCTCTGTACTGGGATCGTCGAGCAGTGGCAGTAGATGTGAGATTGCCGACTTAGCCGATCTTCCCATTTGCCTCAGCCCGTATGCTGCCTGCGATCGCGTCAATTCATCTAGATCTGTGAGCCGTAGAATCAGATGTGGTATTGCTTCTGCGCCTGCACCCATTTTTCCCAAGGCAAACACTGTACTATCAAACACTTCTGCATTCAGATCGTCGAGTAGTGGAGTTAGATGGGGAATCATCAAGCTTGCCTCGCCTATTTCTCCCAAAGCAAATGCTACCATCGCTCGCATCTGAGCATCGCGATCGTCGAGTAGCAAAATAAGTTGAGGTAATACCGACCTTGCCTCGGAACCAATTAGCCCCAATGCTTGTACCGCACGCGCTCGTCCGCCCGGATATTTGAGGAGATCGATAAGTTGGGGTATGATTGCTGCGCCCATTCTGGCGATGCCATGCTTCAGCTCGGGATAGATTACTGTTTTACCATCCTTCAATTTTTGAATTACTAGATCGGGATCGTAATATTTAACCATGCTGTTTTAGTTGAGATCGTGAGATTGGCTCGACAATCGAGCCATTATGCTTGGTATTGGGAGGCAAGTTTTAAAATATGCAATATGGACGATCTCCCAAACTCCCAGAAACATTTAAACAACCCACTCCGATATAATGCTAGTACCGAGTCACTAGCCACCAGCCGCCCCATCATGGACACCAAAGCTTTTAAAAGATCGCTCAATCAATCAGACAACTATCATCGCAAAGGCTTCGGACATCAAGCCGATGTGGAGGTGGTTTTAAAATCAGAATATGAAAGTGATTTAATCAAAGAGATTCGCGATCGCAACTATACGCTCACTCGCGGTGATGTGACAATTCGACTTGCCGAGTCCTTTGGGTTTTGTTGGGGGGTAGAAAGAGCCGTTGCGATTGCTTATGAAACGCGCCAACATTTTCCTACCGAACGGATCTGGATCACCAATGAAATCATTCACAATCCTTCGGTCAACCAACGGTTGCGGGAAATGAATGTGCAATTTATTCAGGTCGAAGATGGGATCAAAAATTTCGATCCGATCGATTGTGGTGATGTGGTAATCTTACCGGCCTTTGGTGCTAGCGTCCAAGAAATGCAACTGCTCAATGACAAAGGTTGTACGATCGTCGATACGACTTGTCCGTGGGTATCTAAGGTCTGGAACACGATCGAAAAGCACAAGAAAAAAGACTATACTTCGATTATTCACGGTCAGTACAAGCATGAAGAAACGGTCGCGACGAGTTCTTTTGCTGACAAGTATTTAGTCGTATTAAATATGGCTGAAGCTGAATATGTAGCCAACTATATTTTAAATAATGGCGATTCTTCCGCTGAAAAATTGCAACGTCGCGATGAATTTTTAGCCAAATTTAGTAATGCTTGCTCTGCTGGCTTCGATCCCGATGTGGATTTAGCAAAAGTCGGCATCGCCAATCAGACAACTATGCTCAAAACCGAAACTGAAGCGATCGGGAAACTGTTCGAGCGGACGATGATGAAAAAATATAGCACCGCCGAATTAAACGACCATTTCCAAAGCTTCAACACGATCTGCGATGCTACACAGGAGCGTCAGGATGCCATGTTTAAGCTCGTCGATGAACCCCTCGATCTGATGGTCGTCATCGGTGGCTACAACTCATCCAATACCACGCATCTTCAAGAAATCTCGATCGAACATCAGATTCCTTCGTATCATATCGATAGCGATATCCGTATTTTGGCTGATAATCAGATCGAACACAAACCATTATCTAAAGAACTCGAAATTACCAAAAATTGGCTGCCAGCAGGTAAAATTACGGTCGGTGTCACCTCAGGAGCTTCCACACCCGATCGCGTCGTCGAAGCGACGATCGAGCGGATATTTGCGACGAAAAGCGCAGGTTAATACCGCTCGATCTCTGATATTTTAGCTCGATGATGTCCGCGATCGATGTGTTTATTATTACCGATTGAAACTCATGAATCGGTAATAATAAAAATCAACGACTCCCGACTATCAAGTAAATCCACACTAAATCTTTTGATAATTTTCTTAATCTTTAATAAAAGTACTGTTTTCTCACCAAATTAGCAGGTTATCATATTAGTTATGAATTGAGGTGTCATGGGTGCTCCACACACTATTAGCTATTTTCACAATTACGTTACTATTGCTGACCTGCTCGTGGTTGAGCTATTCTCAGCGATTGCGCGCGCGGAGTCGGCGGCTGACGATGACCGAGCCTAGCTCCAATCGCCGCTTTTATAAACGGGTAAATCGCGATCCCGAAGAGCAATACATTGAGGGGGTCGGCTATGTCATTGGCGATTTGAGTTGCAGTTACAATGCCAGATCTCCCTATATTCGGTGTGCCGTCAATCCAGATGGTCTGTGTCAAGATTGTCGCCATTACCATCAAAAGGAAGATTAGATCTGCATCAAGCGCGCCAACTGGTGTATCGATTTAGATCGATACACCAGTTGGCGCAGTCTCGATCGCCTAAAATGTTTAATTTGACAGAGCCGCAGTGCAACTCTAATTCAGTAAAATCGAGATGCTAGCTACTTAAGCTTGGTATTTACTAAATTGGGTCGATCCTGGATTTATCCACAGTCTGGAGGATGGGGCAAATGCAAATTATCTGTTCGATAGCTTTAATCTTAATGAATGGGGCGTACCTATTTGTATCCTACAATATGGATGAAATGGTCGTCGATGAGATCGAACCAGCAATCGAAGAAGTAGTCATGATTCTCCGCCCAAGTATGAATTTAGAGCTGGCGGATATCTTAGATCTAGATATTTTCGATTTTGATGTTGAAGAATTAGCTGCTAGCAACGAACATCGTGGTTCGATCGCGAGCAACTTTCATCGGATTGAAGATGGTGAAAAGCTCCACTAAAGCGATCGAAAATGAATGAACTCTCAATCAAATCATAAATTTCCGCACAAATTTAGCATTCGCCCCCGACTGTGGATCTCGCTGGCGATTGCGGGTGTCGTCGCCATCCTCTTACCAAATTGGCTGTATTGGACGACTCGCATCCTGTGCGTGTGGGATGTAGTCATGATTACCTTCCTAGCTTTGACCTGGCGATTGATGATTCGGGCGACTCCAGCCATGATGCAAAAGTTGGCACTCAAAGAGGATGAAGGGCGGTGGATTATTTCGATTGCAATCGCGTTCGCTGCTTGTATCAGCCTAGTGGCAGTGGGTGCGATCCCTCACGACAAAAAAGCGGCCACGGCGATTTTGGTGATGCATGTAGCGATATCAATCCTGACAATTGTCGGTTCGTGGTTGTTGGTACATACCATTTTTACCCAGCATTACGCTCATCTGTATTATCAGGGCGAGAAAACGCTAGCCGAACGCCAATCCTCAGGGCTAGAATTTCCTGGCGAAATTGAACCAGACTACTGGGATTTTTTATATTTCTCGTTTGTAATTGGCATGACGGGGCAGGTATCAGATGTGAATGTGACCTCGCGCCAAATGAGAATCTGGAGTTTATTTCATGGTATTTTGTCGTTCTTTTTTAATACGACGATTCTAGCGATCTCGATTAACATAGTTGCAGGGCTGATTTAAGCGATCGACCATATCGGCAGTCGCGAGTACTGGCAAATAATAGCGATCCAATCGCCATTAAAGATCGGTCTCCCCATCTCCCCTTTCCCCAGTCCCCTTTCAATATCTCCAATACAGCAACGCCCTCGATCTAAGTGCGGTATCCCCTACTCAGAGAAATGACTGGGATCGGCTAAGATCCCAACTATCGATCCAGTCAAAGACTCGATCGACCCCCTCAAGTTAAGCTTAATTTTATGCAGAATCGGTTCTCTGACAAAATGTCTGGCGATCTCTCCGGTAGTGAATTTGGTATTTCTGGCTTCTATCAAAAAAAACGCACCGTCGGACAGGGTCGTCAAGCTTGGGTACTAATGACCATCGTCGGACTGGGATTGCTCGGCGGGATCGGTTCGCGGCTGGGTTATCTGCAACTCAGCCAAGGCACAAGAAATCGTCAAATCGCTGAAAACAATCGCGTCCGCACCGTCGCCAAACCCCCAGTACGCGGTAATATATACGATCGCAAAGGCCGGCTGTTGGCTGGTAATAAATTATCGCACTCAATCTTTGTGTGGCCGTTGGCGACCAAACGCGAGAATTGGCTCCAGACTCGCAAGCGGGTGGCGGAAATTTTGGATCTCGATGAAAACGCGATCGAAGCTAAGATGACTGGATCGCGGGTTAATTCCACCAATCGGGTCAGAATTGTGCGCGACCTGACTGACGCTCAGATCACCAGACTGCAAGAATACGGAGCCGAAAAAGAGGGGATCGATGTCGATATCGAGTCGGTACGTTATTATCCCGGCGGTCAGCTTGCCGCTCACGTCCTCGGCTACACGGGGGAAATGAACGATCGCGAACTGGACGAACGGCGATCTCAAGGTTATCGATTGGGTGATGTTACTGGCAAAATGGGGCTAGAATCGACCTTAGAATCTCGACTGCGAGGCGAGTGGGGTGGTACCCAAGTGGAAGTAGATGGCAAGGGTAGATTGCAGCAATTTCTCGGCCAGAAAGTTTCTAAACCAGGGCAAGATGTCAATATCACCCTCGATCTCGATCTCCAAAAGGTCGCCGAAGAAGCAATCGGCAAACATAAAGCCGCAATCGTGGCGATGGACCCGCGCACGGGCGAAATTTTGGCGATGGCTAGTCGCCCTGCCTTCGATCCCAATTCACTCTCAGGACAGATTTCGCCAGCAGTCTGGAAGCAATTGCAAGGCCAGGATCATCCCTTTGTCAACCGCGCCCTCAGTCGATTCCCACCCGCAAGTACCTTCAAAATTGTCACTACTACCGCCGCGCTAGAATCAGGTAAATTCAAACCCGAAGATCGGCTACAAACTTATGCTTCGATCCGGGTTGGCGGTTTTACCTTCGCCGATTGGAATCACGCAGGGTTTGGGGTTCAAGGCTTTCCTGGTGCGCTGAAATGGAGTAGTGATACCTTCTTCTATCAAGTCGCCCAACGGGTCGGGGGGCCAACACTGATCGATTGGACGCGGAAATATGGATTTGGCAAAAAAACTGGCATCGAACTCCCCGAGGAATCTAAGGGTCTAGTTGCGGACGATGCCTGGAAGCAGCTCAACTACAAAATGCCCTGGTCGATCGGCGATACGATTAATATGTCGATCGGTCAAGGTTTCTTGCAAGCCACGCCGCTACAAGTCCTTGGGATGTTTGCCATAGCTGCCAATGGTGGCTACCATGTCAAACCGCATCTCGTCCAAGATGCTAGTAAGCGCGAATGGCGCGAATCGTTAAATCTCAAACCCACGACGCTAGCCACGATCCGCAAAGGTTTGCGGGAGGTCGTCGATGGCGGTACGGGTGCGGTGATGAATTCCGAAACGATTCCTAAGGCGGCTGGTAAAAGCGGTACGGCCGAAGCGCCACCAGGTCCTTCGCACGTCTGGTTTGGTTCTTATGCCCCTGCGGACAAACCAGAAATCGTCGTCGTCGCTTTTGGGGAACATACGGGCGGCGGTGGCGGTAAAACTGCCGCACCGATGGTCTTAAAGGTGATGGAAGCTTATTTTAATGGTGGCAAGCCATTGCCCGTGAAGGTAGAAAAAGATGCGGCTGGTACTCAAGTAGCACCGCCAAAAAGACGCAATCGTCGATCGAGATAGATATTGACCGAGCTAGGCATTTCCAGTAGGGGCAATTCATGAATTGCCCCTACTGGAAATTAGGCTCAATCCCCACCTTTTAAAGCCTTATTGAAATTCTGACGATAGGAAGCATTGACTACATAACAAACTGGCCAGAGCAAAGCCAGCACGATCTTGGTCGGGAGCGTGCGTTGATAGTTAGTCCGATTGAAGTTGCGCGAAAATCTCCAGACGCCATAACCATAGGCTCCAACCAAACCGATGACAACGAAATTCATAAGTCTTGCTTAAAATTTTGAGTGATGACGAGCGATACAGAAGTCGATCGCGAAATTGGCTTATCGTGACCATCTACACTCTATTTTAGCCCGATTCCCAAGCTATCGATTGCGCTCGATATATTAACCTATGCGATCGCGTCGGACACAGGTTTAAAAAATAGCAGCACAATTAAGATGTATTGGGTAAATACCCCCTAGAAAAGAAGATATGCAACTGCGCGCAGTATTGATGGCTGGAGGTTCTGGAACGCGGTTGAGACCTTTAACCTGCGAACTACCCAAACCGATGGTACCAGCGATCGATCGCCCGATCGCCGAGCATATTATCAATTTGCTCAAACGCCATCTGATTACCGAAATTATCATCACCGTCCATTACCTGCCAGAGGTGATCCAAAACTACTTTGGCGACGGGAGTGAATTTGGGGTCAAAATTCACTATGCGATCGAAGCAGAACGTGCTTTGGGCACGGCGGGCTGCGTCAAAAATGTCGAGGAAATTTTGGGCGGGACATTTTTGGTGATTAGTGGCGATAGTCTTACCGATATCGATCTCACCAGCGCGATCGAATTTCACCGCAGAAAAGGTGCCAAAGCCACAATTATTTTGACGCAGATTCCTTATCCAGTAGATTTTGGAGTCGTCATTCTCGATGACAACCAGCGGATTCGACGGTTTTTGGAGAAGCCTTCGGCGAGTGAAGTCTTTTCGGATGCCGTGAATACGGGGATTTATATTCTCGAACCCGAAGTTTTAGACTATCTCCATCCCGATACCGAAGCCGATTTTTCCCAAGATTTATTCCCGCAACTGCTGGCGCATGATATCCCGATGTATGGTTATATCGCTGAGGGGTACTGGTGCGATATCGGTCAACTCGACACCTATCGCGAAGCTCAGTACGATGCGCTGCGCGGCAAAGTCAAGCTGGACTGGCCATTTCCCGAAGCTAGTCCGGGGATTTGGATCGGGGCGAATACTTATATCGATCCGACCGCCCAAATTGAGGCTCCAGCAATGATTGGTGCCAATTGTAAAATTGGGGCGCGGGTCAAAATCTCCGCCGAGACGATCATCGGCGACAATGTGGCGATCGGTCGCGGTGCCAATCTCAAACGACCGATCGTCGGGAATGGCTCGATTATCGGCGAGGATGCCCAGCTGCGGGCGTGTGTGCTGGCGCGGGGAGTCCGGATCGGTCGGGGTGCTCAAGTGCTCGAAGGAGCCGTTTTGGGCGCACTGGCAACTGTCGGCGAGGAAGCCCAAATCAACCCGAATGTCCGCGTTTGGCCGAATAAGGAAATCGAACCGCTCGCGGTACTCAATCTCAATCTGATTTGGGGACAGATCGCCCACCGCAATTTGTTTGCCCAGCGGGGCGTCCAGGGCTTGGCCAATATCGATATCACGCCCGAATTTGCCGTCAAACTGGGTGCCGCTTATGGTTCTACGCTCAAACCAGGCTCCCAAGTTACCGTCTCCCGCGATCAACGCAATGTCTCGCGGATGGTGTCGCGATCGCTAATTGCTGGCTTGATGTCGGTGGGAATTAATATCCAAGATCTCGAAGCTACCGCCATTCCCGTCGCCCGTAAGATTATTTATGCCCTGCATCAGCGTCAAGATGAAGTCACGGTCATCGGCGGGCTTCACGTCCGCCTGCATCCCGATCGGATGGATTCGATCCTGATCGAATTTTTTGACGATCGTGGCATCAATATCTCGACAACCCAAGAGAAAAAGATCGAATCGGCTTATTTCAAAGAAGATCTTCGCCGCGCGCGGATTCCCGAAATTGGCGATGTCAATCGGTTTTCTCAAGGGATGGAAATTTATAAATCGGCCTTCCAAAAACAACTAAATATCGACGCTATTCGTCATGCTGGTACTAAAGTAGTCGTCGATTATGTTTATGCCGTTTCCGGTGCGATCCTGCCGATCCTGTTATCCAAATTTGGCTGCGATGCCGTCGTCCTCAATGCCAGCCTCAGTCAACTCTCCCTCACCACCAGCGAACGTGAAGCCCTATTAAACCAACTCGGGCATGTCGTCGTCGCGCTCAAAGGTTCCTTCGGCGTCCAAGTCTCCGCCCATGGCGAGCAATTGATCCTCGTGGACGAGGAAGGTGTGCCCATTCGCGGGGACATGCTGACCGCCCTGATGGTGCAAATCGTCCTGACAGCTTATCCTGGTGGTACGGTGGTGGTACCAGTCCAAGTCTCCAGCGCGATCGAACAAATCGTCCGCCGTCACGGGGGCAAAGTCAAACGTACTAAAGCCAGTCCCACCGCTCTGATGGAAGCTTGTCAACAGTTACCGAATGTCGTCCTGGGTGGCAGCGGTGAAATGGGCTTTATTTTCCCCGAATTTCATCCCGGCTTCGATGCGATGTTCTGCATCGCCAAATTGATCGAGATGCTCACCCGCCAAGATCGATCGCTCAGTAGCATCCGTGCCGAGCTACCGCGCGTCTTTTATCGCAGTCACGCCCTCCGCTGTCCCTGGACGGCCAAAGGCGGCTTGATGCGCCACATCCTCGAAAATCATCAGCCTGAATATCTAGACACTGAAGATGGGGTCAAAATCATCAATTATCAAGACGATCGCTGGGTGCTAATTCTCCCCGATGCTGGCGAACCGTTGGTACATATTTATGTCAATGGGAATGATCGCAATTGGGTCGATGAAACGATGCGCGAATATCGTCAGCAGGTGCAAGATTTTATCGAACAATACCGCCAAACTAGTGATTAGGCTTTAGGTTTTAGGAATAAGTATTTTGCCGCCAGATCTCGATATTTACTGTCTTACCAAATTGAGAAATAATGAAACGATCAATAAATTTATCGATCGTTTCGATCTGGAACCTCATTCACCACTCTACCGTCTTTCGATCTATCCTAATTCCTGCTTCATCTAAATTATCTATCAACGATCGTGAAAAAAATTCAGGTCATCTCGATCGGTTTAGCTCTATCTCTCTGGCAAACTGGACTATGGGCACAACCGGAACCTCAAGAGATAACGCTCGTAAGTAGTCCCGCCGCTGCCAGAAAATTAGTTGGCAGACATAAGCTGAACCTGCAATGGATTGGGTCAGAAAATTGGTCGGAGTTTGGGAATATTAAAGTAATCGATCGACAAGGCATCATGCTGATTAGAGGTCAACAAACTAAAGGCGATGACTATCTCCAGATCGATGGCAGGATTCTAAATATCGAAGATAAACAATTTACGTTTCAAGGTAAGATCGTCACGCGAGTCAGTCATATCAATAAAGGACAATCTTGCGAACGCAATGGAGAAATGGTTTTTAAAATCACTGAAAATCGGAAATATTGGCGATTACAGCAAATGCTAAATCCGTGCGATCCGGTGACTGACTATGTTGATATCTTCATGCGGTAACTAACACTAGATCGATAACGCGCTCAGATTGGGACTGCAAAATTATTCATCCAAATGCTCGGATACCGTCCGATACAAATCGAAGACATGACGATCGAGCAGTTGATAAAATACATGTCGTCCCTGCTTTCGATAGCCAACCAATCTTAATGCTCGCAATGTTTTGAGCTGATGCGACACCGCCGAATCGCTCATCGCTAATGCAATTGCCAAATCGCCGACACAGAGTTCGGTTGTTGCCAATAGTGAAAGTATTCGCAGTCGATTGGGATCGGCTAGCAATCCAAAAAAATCCGCCATCCGCTGCGCTTTTTCTAAACTCAGTGCAGGTGGATGAGCGGGCTGAATGGGAGTTGAATGGGCATCGCAAGCTAGTTGCTCTTGATTTGAGGAATCTGCATTCATCTGAATAATTCGGTGTTATGCAGCGCAGGTACAACCACTGCGTCCGCAAGTTTGTCCGTTGGGATGACCATCGGCGCAAGCTTGACTACAGTAGCTTTTGCCATCTTTAAGTACTGCTGTTTCGAGGGAAACGTTGCACAGACAGGAGGAGTTACACGCGCATTTGACTTGAGTTGCGTTAGTCACGATCGAGTACCTTTTGTGATTACTTATCTAAGATAACACATGAATACCTGTTCATGCATTAAGTTATTTTAACTGCTGGCAGATGGTCGAGATTACATCCTGGAGTTGGGGACTCGATCCATCGCTCCAAGCCCAAAAGCCCCATCCATACATCGACAAAGTTATAGATAAAGTTATAGATGTGTATAGTTTGCGATATGATCTGGTTTTATCACTGGTTATAACGTAAGTTTTATAAAAAGAGGGCAAGAGGCTGTGATTAGAGTAGCGATTAATGGGTTTGGGCGGATCGGACGGAATTTTATGCGGTGCTGGCTCGGCAGAAAGAGTAGCCACATCGAAGTTGTCGGCATCAACGATACTTCCGATCCGCGTACCAACGCACACTTGCTCCGATACGACACCATGTTGGGCAAATTTGATGCAGAGATCAGTGCTGATGACAACACGATTACGGTCAACGGTAAGATCATTAAATGTGTATCCGATCGCAACCCCGATAACTTACCTTGGAAAGAATGGGCGATCGACCTAGTGATCGAGTCTACAGGTGTATTCATCAGCCATGCTGGTGCTTCCCGCCACATCAATGCTGGTGCAAAAAAAGTATTAATTACCGCACCAGGTAAAGATGAAGATGGCACATTCGTAGTCGGCGTCAATGAAAAAGACTACGACCACAACAAGCATTTCATCATCAGTAATGCTAGTTGTACCACCAATTGTCTCGCCCCCTTTGCTAAAGTCCTCAATGACAACTTTGGCATTATCAAAGGGACGATGACCACTACTCACAGCTACACCGGCGACCAACGCTTGCTGGATGCTTCCCACCGCGATCTGCGTCGGGCGCGGGCAGCGGCGATGAATATCGTCCCCACATCTACTGGTGCGGCTAAAGCCGTATCGTTGGTCTTACCAGAACTCAAAGGTAAGCTCAATGGGATTGCCTTGCGGGTACCTACTCCCAACGTCTCGGTCGTCGATTTGGTGATCAATGTTGAGAAGAAAACCTTCACCGAAGAAGTCAATGCGACCCTCAAAGCGGCCGCAGAAAGCTCGATGAAAGGAATTATGGACTTCTGCGAGTTGCCACTAGTTTCGAGCGATTTCAAGGGTACTGATGCCTCTTGTACGATCGATTCTAGTCTGACGATGGTCATGGGCGATGATATGGTCAAAGTGATCGCTTGGTATGACAACGAGTGGGGCTACAGTCAGCGGGTAGTCGATCTCGCCGAAATCGTTGGTGAGAAATGGGTTAAATAGTGGATGGTGATTAGTGGATAGTGGATAGTTTATCGATTAATTATTACTGACCTAACGAAAAGAAGCCTCATCACTTTGTGATGGGGCTTCTTTGTCAATTAACAAATGAATTGCTGTTAAATCAAATAACCACTATTCACTAATCACTATTCACTAACCACTAATCACTATTCACTAATCACTATTCACTAATCACTAATCACTAATCACTATCCACTATCCACTATCCACTATCCACTATCCACTATTCACTCTCAACTTCCTAACGCTTCGGCATACAATTGCTCATGCATCTGCACGATCGAATTTAGATCGTAATTAGCGATGTGCTCAGAGCCTAGTTTAGTCATATTGATCGATTCTTCGGGTCGATCGAGTACCCAGGACATTGCGGCACCTAAGCCATCGACATCTCCCACATCCACCAATCGTCCGCAGCCACCTTCAAGTAAATCTTGGGTACCGCGAATTTTGGTGCCAATTGTCGGCGTTGCCAGTGCTAGGGATTCGAGCACGCAGCGAGGTAATCCTTCTTGGGCAGACACGAGGATGTTCGCACTAGCAGCACTCATTAATACCGGAATATCTTTGCGATTGCCTAAAAAGTGGACGCGATTGGCAACACCTAATTGTGCGGCTAACTGCTTCATTTTGTCCATCAGTGGTCCACTCCCCGCAAACGCCAAATGTACATCCACGCGAGCTAATTTTGCAAATGCGGCGATCGCATCGACATGGTGCTTGCGGGCGGTAAATTCGGCTACCGAAAGCAATAATCGATCGCGACTGCCCAAGCCCAATTCCTGACGTACCTGCGCGATTGCCGACTCAGGTACGGCATGACGATTATAGTACTTCAAATCCACACCAATCCCTGGCATATAACGACAGCGATCTGCGGCCAATAATTGATAATTTACGGCAGCTTCTTGATCTTCATGATTGATCGTGACTAAATAATCTGTCCACTTGCCAGCAGATTTTTCTAAATTAATAAAGGCTGTATTTTTCAAAGGATTGCCGCCCTCAAAAAAATGAAATCCGTGGGCTGTATAAATAACTTTGAGTTTTAATTGGTGGCGCAAATCTTTGAGTGCATAACGGGTGACAAAGGCCGCCACTGGAGTATGAACATGCACGAGATCGTATCGTTCTCTCGTAACGATCTCCCGAATTACTGGTGGTGCAGACAATAAATTGCGCGGATCGAGCGGATTGCGAGACCACTGGACGTCCCAGACTCGATCGAATCCCTCTACGCACTCAGGATTAGCCGAAATTCCACAAGCCATGGCATCTACTTGCCATCCCTGCGCCCGAAAATGAGCGGCAAAAGGCAACAGAAAACTTCGGAGCGTACTCGGAACAGTCGTAACCATTAAAAGTCTGTTCATAACAATCGATGTGGGATCGGGGGGTAGCAATATGAGACGAGCGATGCCGTTGGCAGTAAATTGAAAACTAAAAAAACCGATCTCCCGATCTTGGATACACGGCGCGATCAGAAATTTCCGTCAGCGATGCACCCAGGGAAAATTAAAAAACCCCATCGGAGTCACCTAATTTAAGTAACGATCGATACAATCTAGCGATCGGCAATTACATGGCGGATAGTGGCTTAGTATATCAATCTAGGCTTGATCGTCCATCCGAGAATTTACTTACTCGGATCGAGATCCTGACCTATAGATGACTAGAATACCCTTCTCGGTTCCATTTTGTCGATCGATCCTTTGTTTTATTATTCCCAATATCTGAGTCGATGCTGCGTGCCCATGAAATCCCAAATTCGATCGGGCTGAGAATTATCTGCTCCAATGATTAAGGGTATGTCAAATGGCATACCCTCTCTACCGACAATAGATCGTCACCACACAATTTCTACAATGTCCCGAAACCCTTTTTCTTCTTTTTCGCCTTAGTAGGTAAGCCTGGTTGACCACCACGCGCGCCAGGATTGCTACCACCCATCCCAGGGAAATTGCCCATACTCATCTGTTGCATCATGCTCCGCATCCGCGTGAATTCGGCGATCAGCTTGCTGACATCACTTTCGCTATAACCGCAACCTTTGGCAATCCGGCGGCGGCGGCTGGGAGTACTCGCAAGTAAATCGGGATTACCGCGTTCTTCTTTGGTCATCGACTGAATCATCGCTTCAGCCTTTTTGAGCTGGTCTTCGCCCTGTTTCAGTTGATCGTTAGAGATTTTGCCCATGCCTGGAATCATCTTGAGCAGGCCGCCCAATGAACCCATATTTTTCAACATCCGCATCTGTTTGATGAAGTCATTGAAGTCAAATTTGGCTTCGAGGATTTTTTCAGTTAATTTTGCGGCATCGGCAATATCAAAATCTTCCTGGGCTTTTTCTACCAGCGTCAGGACGTCGCCCATTCCCAGAATCCGCGAGGCCATCCGCTCTGGATAAAATGGCTGGAGAGCTTCGACTTTTTCACCCACCCCGACAAATTTGATCGGTTGACCGGAAATCGCTCGGACAGAGAGCGCCGCACCACCGCGCGTATCCCCATCTAACTTGGTCAAGATCGCGCCGGTAATCCCGATCCGATCGTTAAATGTCATCGTCACATTTGCAGCTTCCTGACCGATGGCCGAGTCTACTACCAACAGGATTTCATCGGGTTGAATTGCCGCTTTGACATCAGCCAATTCCGTCATCATTCGATCATCGATCTGCAACCGTCCGGCAGTATCGACAATTACCACATCTACGCCCAGTTCCCGCGCCTTGGCGATACCTTGACGGGCAATTTCGACGGGATTGGCATCCGTACCCATATCGAACACTGGGACGTCAATTTGCTTGCCCAGCGTGATGAGCTGATCGATCGCCGCCGGACGATAAACGTCAGTTGCGACCATCAGTGCTGTGCGATTTTCTTTGCGTAAATGCAGCGCGAGTTTCGCCGTCGCCGTAGTTTTCCCCGCACCTTGCAAACCCGCCATCAGAATCACTGTCGGCTTGGTACTGGCATTCGCCAGGGGACTATTTGTTTCCCCCATCGTCTTGACCAGTTCGTCATAGACAATCTTGATAAATTGCTGGTCGGGGCGAATTCCCGAAACTACGTTCGCGCCCTGAGCTTTGAGTTCGACTTCCTTGACAAAGTTTGTGACCACCTGGACGTTTACATCAGCCGACAGCAAGGCGCGGCGGACTTCCTTGAGTGCGTCTTGAATATTCGAGGACTTGATCTTGTCCTTACCGCGCAACTTTACCCAGGCTGATTCTAAACTTTCGGCTAATTGGTCAAACATAATCAGAAATTAACAGTTATCGAGGAGCAGTCTATTGGCTCTACCTCTAGTGTAATGGATGCGAAACAACCTTCAACCGATCGACTCAATCTGGGTGCTCGATCGGCAAATCTCCAACCAAAGCTACCCCAGATCCTGGCCATAAATATGTTTCGGCTTGCTTCAACCGCTTCATTAAACCACCGACCTTGGGAACACTGGGTCAGATCGCCAACAATTTACCATTGCCGATCTTTAATGTCGCTGTTCACTATCCAACAGAACATCAACGTCAATATCATCGTGCTTCGATGTTTACTATTGGTAATATCGCTCTGTTTTCATGCTTCGATTGGGATTTTATTCCATGCTCTTTACCGGCAGCAAATAGATCATTAGAGTGTTTCTGAATATCTCTAAATATACTTTTCCGTAAATTATCTAAGTGTTTTTCACATGCTAAATATACAGTAGCTAGGCTATTATATTTCAGAACATTATCATATGCAGTCGATCGATTGAACACTGGCTGAGATGAGGCATCAAGGAGGGAGCATCCCGCTTTTTATTTAGCGATCGCAAATTAACCCATTAAGGTAAGCGCAGCGATGCGCTAATACTTGATCAACATTTTCAGATTTCCACTGTGCTCCAGAAATTTTAGTCCAGCAGTCGATCTGTTTAATTGTAGGCTCAATAGAGCCAGAACTAATGGAACAAATTGGCAAGATCCTTATTGCCGATATACAAAAGTTCGGCCATTAGGACATGACTTGTTTCCTAAAAGCCTTACCAATAATACCTTACCAACAAAAAGCCCTCAATGAGGCTTGAACTCATGACCTCTTCATTACCAATGAAGTATCAGCAATGGCTAAGAACTATACAGAGAAAGGCTTACGGTGAGCATCTGAAGTAGACAGTGGGTGAAACAGTGGGAAAGTCAGATTTTACCTGCTCTGACGAACCACCCGATCGCACCTCCGACAGTAGCGGTGAAGATGACAATCGCGATCTGTTTCCAGTTCTTCAACTCCCCAACCTTCTCAGCTAGATCGCCAACTGCTTTGGTATTTGTTTCGAGGTTGGTAATTTTGGCGTTAACTGTCTCAAACTTGCCTAACACTCTAGTTTCGAGGGTATCGATCCGCCCATCCAGTTTGGTAAATTTAAGGTCTGTGTTCGCAAACCCCGCGTCTACCTTTTTATCGATCGCCTCGATCTTCTTATCCAGTCCCAAGATAAGATCTTTCAATTCCCTGATGTCGATGTCTGTTACTTGGGTCATAATATTCAGTAAGTACTTTGTTTACTATCGATCGCGCTGCTAGTAACAGTCCTTCGATCGATCTAGCCCTCGCCTTCACTGGTGGGGGCTATTTCGATTATAGGGTGATGTGGAGTATTGCAAATAACCAGTACAAAGGAACGACCCGCGACTTTGATAGTCCATTCACCGAAACCCTTTTCTTTGGCAGTGAGAAGCCCCGATCTAACGATCGGCACTCGACGACAAAATATAGATAAAAACAGTGGGCGAAGTCGTAGGCGATCGCATCATCAACTTATGTATTGAAAATGAATTAACTGTCATTCAGGTTTCAATTTTTTCGAGATAAGTATGACTCTAGAGTGTTAACCGTCTGCATTGATTCGAGCAGTTTACTTTGAGATAATAACCCAGATCGATCGGAGAATGAACGATTGAACGATCCTCTTTTAAGAGAGGATTAATTTGACTAGAGCGATCGATTCTTTCTTTCAAAGTATCAAGAAGACTTTCATGTGCTTGAAGTGCAGTATCAGCTATGCCACCAAATCTTTTAGATTCAATTTGAGCAAATGATCTCATTGATAGCTTATCTCGATCTATACTTGCTTTTAAAGCGTCGATCAAACTTTTACCTGCTAAACCACTAAGCTTTACAGCATTAACTTGAGCAGTCGAGCGATCTAAGACAGGTTGAGATAAGGCATCAATAAAAATTTGTTCAA
>NZ_JANNDR010000413.1:0-33317 GCF_031378165.1 Chamaesiphon sp. OTE_75_metabat_556 | reverse complement strand
CTGGTGGCGGGCCTGGTCAGCTTTGTCCTGATCGTTGCTATCGGTTTGGCAGAAACAACAACAGCAGCAAGCAATGCTCTCAGCTTGCTTGGCTCTAGACGAACAAACATCGGCAGAGGATGAAGAATGGCAACAAGCCGCAATTACCGATTGGGAAGTATCTGGTTAGTCAACTTCGATCCTTCGATCGGTACCGAAATTCGTAAGACTCGCCCCGCAATGATTATTTCTGGGACACTGTTTAACCAGCGACGTAAAGTAACTGTGTTACCAATTACCTCTAGTTCTCCAGATAGTAGGCTGTTGCCTGTAGTTGTCGCGCTCGAACCAGATGGAATTAATGGTTTGACTACTGATAGCTTTATTATTTGTATCGATCCGATGACTTTTGATAAGCAACGATTGGTGAAGCAGTTGGGAATGTCGAATGCTGACCAAATCCGTCAAGTACAGACGATTTTACGCTCTTATCTAGAACTAGATATTAAAAATAGCGATCTTGAGGATTCATTGGATCTTTTCAACTAGTATTTGAAGTATTAAGTGTAAGGTGGATATCGCCCACCAACTAAGTTTCAGGTATTACCTATTGAATAAATATTCGACTAAGCTACACAACCGGAGTTTTTTTTGCATTTAGCATAGGTTTATAATCGCAGATTGCTGCATTCTCAGCACGATTTAACAACCATTGTGGAACTTCAGTCCAGTCAATATAAGCATTCACACCACACACAGCAATAATTTCACCAAGCTTATGATGTCCATTATTCCAGCGATGATGGATATTTTTTGATTGACCAATATATATTGTTATGCCATTAGCATCAATCACTCGATAAATCCCGCTAATATGTGGCAAATATTGGAGCTGACGAATTTCAATCATTATTACAACTGTTCAATATGAATATCTGAGAATTGTGACTCTAGATTGATTATTTGCCAGTCAAAATCAAGTTGACATTCATTTAATCTTGCCATTCTACCAACCTTAAATAATGATGCTTTGAGCATTTGCTCAGAGTCATCTAGATCGGCCAAAGACAAGTCTAGTCCTTGTATCTGCAAATATTTAACTTGATCGAGGATTGCCAGCCATTGTTCTTTATATCGCAGATCTTTTCCATTTGTCAGATCGGGACGTTCTTTTTTGAGTCTTTTTGTATCCGCTATACAAGTTAACTTGAAAATTTCTTTTTTTACATCTGATATCTTCATGATGCTTTTGTATATCCAAGATTCTTATGTCTAATTGCAAGCTTAATCAGTTTTAATATCTCAGATTTTTCCAAATTTAAAAGTGTAGAGCCTACTTCTATCGATTTATTCACTGAACGAGTACTATAAATACGATTAACCATGTCGATGGTTTCCTGCGAAACATCTTGTTTTGTTAACACTGATTTGACAAGTTCGCGCTGAACTCGATAGGTATCATTCCATTCCCTTAGAGTAGACTGGCTATTTTCTAGTTTATTAATTTCCTTAATTTTTTCTGACCAGAGATCGAGTTTATTTGATAAAGCGATAGCAGTAGCTACTCCAGCTTTTTGTAACAATGTTTTTAGGATACGACCTTTTTTCTGGCTATCTTGTATAACTTTCACATGTTCGTCGCGATATTTTTCTATTACTTTTTCTGCCGCACCTACAGCAGCTTTTTTTTCCTCCCTACCAGTAACACGGCCTTGCTGGGTACGAATTGTATCCAATACTTCGTCATAATTAGTCATATTATGACGGTAGTGATTGAATATTTGTCTGCCACTAGCCTCTTCAAAATCAATTACTTGTCCAGCCGCATCTTTAATCTGATAAAGTTGAGTTGTATCTGTTAGTTTAACTCGATCTTTAATATCGTTAAAACTCTTGTCGTTATCCAATGACCTGTCCTCGAATAATATTTATGTTAATCTCACTATATATACAGTGCCTGTGGTAATCGAACAGGTTGAATTAGGTGATATTTATAATTAACTACAATCAATAATTGTAAGACGGATTTATCAAATGTAAGTGATGTAGATCTCTACGTCTCTGTGTAGTTTCTCAAGCACTAGGACTGTAAAGGATGTCGATTTAAGAATCCCCAAGATGGAGACAGTTGAATTATTCACCTACTTGCGATAACTGCTGCACGAATTTATCATGCTCCGCCGCTGCCAAACCTGACTGCAATACTGCCAAAACCCGCACCATATTTCCGGCTAGTAAATCTTCTACCGCCAGCCACAAACCTGGAAACACGCGACTGCGAATCGTCCCATCCGGATCTACAGGCAAAGAGATATATTCCCCTTCTTCCAAGTAAAACCAATCCACCTTTCGATCGAATACTTGCCAGACGATATATTCAGGGATGCCATTGCGACGGTAAGCGCGTTTCTTGTCACCGAGATCGATCGCGGCACTACTAGCCGCAATTTCTACAAGCAGTTCTGGTGTCCCTTCGATGTAGTCATCCTCACTCACCCGCGATCGACCACCAGATTGTGATTCGATTAACAATACAGCATCGGGTTGAGGTTCGTTATCTAAATCTAGCCGCACCGTCGGCGCGTCCCCAAGTGCAACTCCTGGAGTCGCAACCGTGTAATTTCCCAACCATGTCATTAAACTAGCATGGGGTTCGCCGTGACTCCTGAAGCTTAGTGCGGCAGCCATGTAGACAACTCCTTCTATTAATTCGGCTCGTTTGAGATGTGGCATGGCATTGTAACGACGCTCGAATTCGTAACGAGTGAGCCTGTCGCCATTTTCTAGCGGTGGGATCGATCGAGGCTGAGAGGGAGTTTTAACCATTGCAGTTGCCGGGTTAAGAGTTTGCAAAGCGTATCTCAATTATACGAGTGAGAGTCGAGGAGTCACTAGTTGGTAATTTTTAATGCTGACAAATGCTCGATCGTTACATCTGACATGGCGATCGATTGACTGAATCGACCCCAGGAGATCCCGATACAGCCTGCGGCACCGCCTTGACTTGCCATCGACATATCCCAGGTGCTATCGCCAACCATCAGGGTTTGTGCGGGATTTATGCCCAATTCCTGACAGGCAAATTGAAATAAGCGCGGATCGGGTTTGGCAAACTGGAGATCGGAACCTAGCAGCACCTGAAAATGCGGCTGTAGCTTGTGATAATTGGCGAATTTGACGACCTGGCTGGTAGTGGCAGCAGAGACGATACCGAGCTTGAGTCCTGCCCCTGAGAGAGTGGATAGTGATTCAGCACAACCAGGAAACATCGCTGCTGGTGTGGATTCCATTACTCGATCGACTTCATCGAATGCACCTTTGACAATTTCCAAAGCCGCACTCCAACCTCGCCCTGTTTCGGCGATATATGCGGCAGCGGCAATTTCATTTTCATACCGACTACCCACCGCTTGCAATCCCGCTGGATCTAGCCCCCGCTCGGTGACACCAAAGGACATCAGTAGTGGTTCTCCCACCCCTGGAATCTGGGCATCGATCAGTCGCGCGCGTTTTTGGGCGAGGTTGCGGAGATAGTCGCCTGAGTCTTCCAGTGTGCCGTCTTTATCAAAAATAATGGCTTGAATATCGGTGAATTTGTGGCCGAGACAGTCGATCGAGATCATGGTGTGCTGGTGAGGAGGATAAATACACTGATGCTAATTCTCTCATCCTAATCGTTGGCGGAGCCTCTCTGTGCAGGCAGACGCTTTTGCTGAGGCAAAGGCTTCGCCAACGCGAACGGAACGAGAATCGATTCACGCTACTAAGCTAAATCTACATTTGCCACATCAGAGCGAAGACAGTAAATGATAAATAATATTGCGATCGAGCCAGTATGGAGATCGCGACAGTGCAGAATCGAGAATATAACAAAACTTTTAACGACCGACGGTCAGCCATCGATAAGTTAAATCGCCCAATTTCCGAGGCGTTAAAAATCCTCTCACCACCAGCTAATTTAATAATTTTCAGGATGCTAAATAAATGATTCAAAATATTTTAATTGCTGTTGCTGGCTTGGGAAAATGCGAACAAATGCTCAAGATGCTGATGGAAATCCCCATCATTAAAGGAGCAAATGTGACGATCCTGCATGTAGTAGCTCCCCAAGTAACTGCCGAACTAATGGCTGAAAAGCTGACCAATGGCGGTAAAATCTTAGCTGACGCGATCGAGTATCTCAAGCTCGATCCGGCTAAAGTCAATGTCCGATTAAAACAAGGCGATCCCAAAGACACAGTCTGCCAAGTTGCTGAAGAGGAAAAATCCGATCTGATTATTATGGGTTCGCGGGGACTAAATCGATTGGAATCGATCCTATCTAATTCTGTCAGTCAGTATGTTTTTCAACTGACTTCACAGCCGATGTTATTGGTTAAAGATGATGTTGATATCAAGCGGATTTCTAAAATTATGCTGGGATATAATAACTCTAGTTCGGCACAGTCATCGCTGAAATTAGCCCTCTCATTCTTACGCGATATCAAAGGTAGTCAATTACTCTTGATCCAAGTCAAGGCCGATCGAAAATCTGCCGATGCCCCTGTGAATTCAGAACAAGATCCGGTATTTGCGCCAGCGATCGCCGAAGCCAAAAGACAAGGAGTCGCCTATAAATGTATCGTTGGAGTTGGCGATCCTGGTAAGGAGATCTGCAAAGCGGCTGAGGAATTCAATGCCGATCTAATCGTCCTGGGTTCACCAGAACGTCGGCCATCGATCGCCAAAAACTTACCAGATCTAGAGCGGTTACTCGGTAATTCGCTATCTGACTATGTGCGGGTCAAAGCTCCTTGTCCGGTACTTTTGAATCGATCGACTGTTTGATAGGCTAATAATAAAGTAGGGGTAATTCATGAATTACCCCTACTTTATTATTAGCCTATTATATCTATCTAAAATAACTTATCTTGACGATCGCGATACTCCACAGCAAATTCAGGAAATGAAAGCAATATCCCCAAAACTTTTGTCGTTTGGATAGTTTTAAACTAAATTGAATCAGTCGCCACGCGATCGCAAATAAAGGCATGGAAACGAATGTAATTTCCAAGAAGCGCACGATACTCACATCATGATATCCACCAGCTTCAATCATGATTAGTTGGATAAAAGCTGCGATATAAACACATAGGTGAATGCTAATCTGAAAGAATGAAATCGATCTAAATAATTTACCAGCCGCTAATTTTTGGATCAGATCTTCGTTCATATATTCACAAAATACCCTGTCGATCTGGATCGAATGCTGAAACTACAATCATCTTAGTTGATGACGATCGATCTAACTAAACTTGGTGAGGAGTCGATCGAGGACAGACAACCAACTTTGGCGATCGTTCGGGGATCTCGATCGGGGGCGATCGACAAAAAAATACCGTTCCTGCTAAAATTGACTACTAAATACTCAATCAATCGACCGTGCAAATCCGTTTGATGTGGGAAGATCCAGCTACAGGAGAACGCAAAGAACCCCTGTTAACCATCCCCATTGCCTTGGGGCGGGAGTTTGCGCGGCTGCCAGATCTCCTCGACGGACAGCGCGTTTGTCGGATCGTGTTGAATAGTTTGGAGGTGTCTCGCTATCATGCCTCGATCGAGATCCAGCAAGATCGCCTGACGATCGTCGATCGCGGTAGTAGTAATGGGGTCATCGTTAATGGGCACAAGCAAACCCAAACTCAGGTTCAGCCTGGGGATATTATCCAACTCGGCAACTATCAGATCTCGATCGCCCTACCGGAGAATCCCCAGCCCGTCGCCACGCCAGCCCATCAATCTCAAATTAGATTCAATCCCGTCACCAATCGGCCAGATCCGCGCATTACCCCACCGCCGGTAGTTCCCGTTAATAATTGTCTACCGCCGATCTTCAGCCAATCGCAGATCGATCCTCAAGAAATTCATGCTACGGGATTGCCAGTCGAAGAAGTCGAATATGCCACCATTGGCGGCGGCTTGGGGAGTTTTATGTGGGTGGACTTACTCAGAATTAGTGGGGTGAGTAGCGATCGCATTCGGGGGTTGGGGATGGAGCAGCACCCCTACGGCCGCTATCAACAACTCTGTCTCAACGCTCAGATCGTCCCCCACGAACGCCTCAGATCGCCCGCTGATGCTTGTCCCGATAACATTTGGGGTTTTCCCAATTATGCAACTGTAGAAGCGGTCAGAGACATTGCTAAGGGGAAATTGCGATCGGGGATGAGCCATCTCTGGCAAGTCTTTGCCGAGCCGACGCTGGCTAGCACCTATACGCCCAAAGCTGGCAATGTGATTACGGCGATCGA
The DNA here is from genome assembly GCF_031378165.1 of Chamaesiphon sp. OTE_75_metabat_556. Taxonomy (NCBI): domain Bacteria; kingdom Bacillati; phylum Cyanobacteriota; class Cyanophyceae; order Gomontiellales; family Chamaesiphonaceae; genus Chamaesiphon; species Chamaesiphon sp. OTE_75_metabat_556. The sequence goes on along the minus strand of NZ_JANNDR010000413.1, from coordinate 27,048 downwards.
TCGCGAAGCTGCACGCATCAGTTGGAAGAAAATCATGCGCACGGCTAGCGTCCAAGCCATTCGCAAGACTACCGATGGTCGCTATGCGATCGTCTATACCTGTCAGCAACCGACAGATTATGCTTGTACGATCGCGCGATACGTTCACATTGCTACTGGTTATCCCGCCTTACAATTTCTACCAGATCTCCAAGCCTACCGCGATCGCACTCAGGATTTCAAAACCGTCGTCAATGCCTACGAACCCCACGAGCATATCTACGAATCGCTAGCGACATCCGGTGGGACGGTATTATTACGCGGGACTGGTACCGTCGCCGCTCGCATCCTCCAGAAACTCTACACCCTCCGCCGCAACAACGATCGAGTCGAAATTCGCGTCATTCAGTTACTCCGCTCCGCCAAAACCGATGGCAATAAATATGGTTTAGCCGAGCGCAAAGTCGAACACAACTATGAATTCCAGCCCTTCAATTGGCCAAAATCAGCCTGGGGCGGACAATATAAAGCAATTCTCGAATCTGCCACACCCGAACAACGCCAGCACCTACTCGCCGATTGGGGTGGCGTGACGACGATGAATCGCCGCGATTGGCGCAAAATCATTACAGGCGGCATCCACAAAGGCTGGTATCAGATCTTCTATGGAGAAGTACAGCAGGTTGTCCCCCGCGCCAGTCATAGCGGCACGATTACCACCGTTCGCGAGTCGGGTGTCAAGGGCGACATCCAATTAGAATCCGATTTCATCATCGATGCCACTGCTGTAGATGCCCCAGTTACGGCCAGCCCTTTACTTCAGGATCTGATCCAGCAATACAATCTACCAGTCAATCATCTGAGTCGGCTGACGGTGACGGCAGATTTTGAATTGACCGAAATGGCCAATCAGGTGGGGAAAGTCTATGCTTCTGGCGCAATTACTTTAGGCAATTATTACGCTCCTGTGGATAGTTTTTTGGGATTGCAATACGCTGCTTTTAATATCATTCAAGATCTGTTAGCGCGCAAGTCGATCGAGCTAAAACCGCTATTATTATCCCGCTCTTTAAATCAATGGTGGAAGTGGGTAAATAATCGATCTCCAGATTGAATCAATTCAGCTCGATCTCATACAAATAATCCGGTAACTTGCCCCAACCACCTTCTTCCATCCGCATTCCACATTGCTGACAATGATGGCTAGCAGACCAAATCAACTGCCCATAATATCGTTCAGCTCTGCTGTACCGTAGATAATCGCCAAATCCAAATTCAACGTCACCTCTACAATCCGAGCATCTATAAATATAGACGCCCATAAAATGATTTGTTTCTTACACTTTTTGATATAAAAACAAGTATTTTTTATATATTTAGTAAGCTTAATTGCTTTGGCAATAATGATTCATCAAACACTTTAAAATTACTGCCTCTTTCGATTTCTAGCTCGATGCTATTTAATAAAGCGATAGTACTTCGCCCAACCGCATGAGCTAAATTCACTGGAACAGCATTACCAATCTGTTTATACTGACTACTTATAGACCCTGAAAACTGCCATGCATCTGGGAAAGTTTGTATCCTACTATATTCTCTAACAGTTAATGGTCTTGTTTCTTCAGGATGACATCTTTCTGTTTGCTTTTGTGCGGGAGCACAAGTAAGCGTTAAACTTGGCTCTTCCCATGAGAGCCGACGAGCCATCCCTGTCTTACCACCGCCTAAAAAATAACTACCTTGCATATATTCTCGTTGAAGATCGTCTGGTAAATCTCGCCAGTAACCGCCTGGAGGTACAAAAGACAATATTTCTTTCTTCCTATTGGGATAAGACTGTCCGGCAGATTGCGGTACATCAGTATCATACAATTCACCAATTTTCAAAGCATCTTTTAAAACTAGTATTTTATGATATTTAGATGGCCATGCAAATTTTGCAAATTTCAATAGGTCATTTCTAATCCCAATCAAAAATAAACGTTCTCTTTTTTGAGGGACTCGATAAAATATTGCTTTTAAAACTTGTGGCTCGATGAGTGTATATCCAAGATCGGAAATGATTGATTTTATTGTAGATAATGTTTTGCCATCATCATGACTCAATAGCCCACGCACATTTTCACCAATGAATACCTTGGGTTGAACTTCTTTAATTGCTCTCGCAAATTCAAAAAACAACGTACCTCTAATATCTTCAAACCCTAATTTCTCACCTGCGTAGGAAAAAGCCTGACAGGGAAACCCACCAGCAAGAAGATCGATACCAGCAAACTTAGAAAAATCTACTTTTCGGATATCATCTTGAATCACATTCCATTCTGGTCGATTAATTCGGAGCGTATTACAAGCATCCTTATCAAATTCATTTAGTGCTATTGCCTGAAAACCGGCTTTCTCAAGACCTAATGCAAGACCGCCACACCCTGCAAAAAGTTCGATCGACGAGAAATTTCTGAGAGGCTTTACATTTAATTCTCGATTCCAATTACCATCGAGCATATTCCTTACTTCTTCAAATTGAGTAAGCTGAGATATTCTATATTCTTTTTTGTTAGTAATTGGATTTTGAATCGAGACTATTTTTCCATTTTTCTCCCATTTTGACAAAGTGGATTTTGACACAGAAACTATGTCTGCCAACAATTCTGCGGAAATCGTGCCTGTGCTAGATAATGAAATCATCAAACCCCTCGTATTTTTGAAAGGAAAGCAAATAAATACTTTTCAATAGATTAGGATCGATATCTTCTAATTCACTAAACACAGAATTCGATTCCGCTACTAAATTATTGTCTTCGACAATATCTTGAATTATAGTCGGTAGCTTCTCACACAATTTTTTAAATGCAAATCTATCCGCAGTCACTAAGTGATAAAATTTGTCTACGGAAATGCGACGTATTCTTTCATTCGATACAGATTGACCGTCCAAACTTATTTTCCATATGGTGTTTTGGCTTCTTTTTGAAATTACCTCTACTAGCATACATGTTGCATCTGGAGTAGATAGCAGAGTATTCTGCATTCTCATGTAAGTTTTCTGAGCAGAAGATGAATTCATTGTATTGTGTTTGTTTTTCATCTCAACAAAATACATGAGTTCAGTATTTACTATGTCATATCCCTGTATTGGCACTTCCCATCCATTGCCCAGATATCTAAATATATTCTGATGGAAATAGCCAATGTGATTTGTATTAGATTTGTCTATCTGCCTTAGTACCTCGCTTTCTATGACAAAAGCAATATCTTTTTGATAGACCTTTGAGTCAAATGTTAATTTGATTGAGTCTAGCAGATTTTTGTTGAAATCATCCAAGTTAATATCGAATCTATACTTATCAACTGTTTTCTTAACATGATTATAGATGTCTTCATCACTGATAAATCCAAGATTATAATTTCTCATTCAAAACATATAAATTCAGAACTAATTCCTTGAGCATCGGAATACAAGATAAGTTCATACATGAGCGCGAATGTTTCTCCAGTTTACATAACTAGATTTAGGTGTGACTTGATTTTGCTGCACTCGTTCTAGCAATCCTGGTATTGCCAAAAGCTCTTGAGTTGCAGCTTCACTTTCTGCATTTACTAAGTAAGCTGCAAAATCAGCCAGCACATGCAATCTTTCTGGTGATAATCGATCGATCGATTCACAAAGCTGTCGTTGTAACTCAACAACAGCTAAATCCACACCATCTATTGGCGAACTATTTGCAGTATTCATATTAGTCAAACACTTTACTTTGGCTAAGAATATTTGAGATTGGAGATATTAACCGCGATACCAACTACTCGGAACCCCAGCTTTATCAATCACGACAATTTTTTCCTCTGTTAATTGAGCGCGAATGCGATCGCTCGTTGCAAAATCTTTATTCGCTCTGGCAATTTGACGTTCCGTGAGTAATGCTTCGATTTCCGTATCACTCAAACCACTATTTTGTACGTTCAATTCATCGGGATTGACTTCCAAACCTAGCACTCCTGCTAATTCGATTAATGTTTGCCACTTGTCTTTGAGTAGATGGGGGTCTACTGTTTGTTCGCTATCGTGAACGATAATATTACCGACTTTTCGCAGTTCTTTGGCGAGTTCAAATACTACCACTAAACCTTCAGCAAAGTTGAAATCATCATCGACAGCAGTCCGAAATCGATCTAATTCTTCGGTGCTAGTCGCTGTCGCACTAGTGCGAATTGAGTCTAAATTATCCCAGCCTAATCGATCGCCAAACTCGTAACCAAATAACATCCCATCCTTAATCGTTTGCCAACTTTGGCCGGCAGCAGTAATCGACGCATCGCTAAAATCCATTGGTTTGCGATATTGGGCAGTCAGTACAAAAAGTCTAATCGTCATCGGATCGACTGGATCGACTGACCCATCAGATTTGTGGCCGTCAAGCAGGGCGCGGATCGTGGTAAAGTTGCCCAAGGATTTAGACATTTTCTCACCACCAACTCTGACCATGCCATTGTGCATCCAGTAGGTGGATAATGGTCGATCGTGAGCGCATTCGGATTGGGCGATTTCATTTTCATGGTGGGGGAAGACCAGATCGCCGCCGCCGCAATGGATATCGATCGTTTCCCCCAACTGTTTTTGGATCATCGCAGAGCACTCAATATGCCAGCCAGGACGACCATTACCCCAAGGTGACTCCCAGAAAGGTTCGCCCGGTTTTGCGGCCTTCCACAGGGCAAAATCGAAGGGATCTTCTTTCTTAATTTGGTCGGGATCTGCGGCTTCGACACGCTCGCCTGCACCAGCGCGGAGATCGTCGAGGTTGCGTTTGGAGAGTTTGCCATAGTCATCATCTTTGCGCACGCGGAAGTAGACGTCGCCGTCTACGGCATAGGCAAAGCCCTTTTGTTCGAGATCGGCAATCAGATCTTGAATTTCTTGGATGTGTTTAGTGGCAAGGGGATAGCTATCGGCATCGCGGACATTCAGACGATGGAGATCTTCAAAGTATGCAGCCGTATACTTTTCGGCAACTGCGGTCATCGAGCTTTGTTCGAGATCGGCGCGTCTGAGGATCTTGTCATCGATATCGGTAAAATTCTGGACGTATTTAACTTCATAACCGCGCCATTGCAGATAGCGACGGACGGTATCCCAGACGATGTACGATCGAGCGTGACCCAGATGGCAGTAGTCGTATACAGTCACCCCACAGCAGTACATTTTCACCTGGTGAGGTGTCAAGGTTTGGAACGGCTCTTTGGTTTTGGTGAGGGTGTTGTATATGGTTAGACTCATAGAAAAGTTGGGAGTTGGGAGTTGGGAGCGGGGAGCGGGGGTCGGGGAGATGGGAGAAATTAACCTTGTGCCATTTGTTAAATTAATAATTGGGTTTCTGGAAATTGGATTCCTGAATAAAGGTTAAAATAACTAATGACTCGTCGGAGCAGGACAATCGCTCTATTCTAAGTTTGCCATCTATTGACTGCGAATTTCTGTATCATCCCACCGTTTATTTTTATGACATCAACTACGATCGCTCCTACTCTCGAAATCATTGATGTAGACCAGAAGCTAGTACCTGTAACGATTATCACGGGTTTTCTCGGTAGTGGCAAGACGACACTGCTCAATCATATTCTCCAAAATCAGCAAGGCATCAAAACTGCTGTGCTCGTGAATGAATTTGGTGAAATCGGCATCGATAATGATCTGATCGTTGCGACTGGTGAAGATATGGTCGAGTTAAATAATGGCTGTATTTGCTGCACGATTAATGAGGATTTGGTCAAAGCCGTTCATAAAGTTTTAGATCGATCGGATCAGATCGATTATTTAGTTGTCGAAACTACTGGTTTGGCCGATCCTTTACCCGTCGCGCTGACTTTTTTGGGTACTGAGTTGCGGGATGTCACCAGACTCGATTCGATTATTACATTAGTAGATGCAGCGAATTTTAGTCTCGATCTATTTAATAGTGAAGCAGCACAAAGTCAGATTACTTATGGCGATATTATTCTCCTCAATAAGACCGATCTCGTCGATGAAGCTGATGTAGATTTATTGGAAGTTCGCCTGCGAGATATGAAAGAAGGCGCAAGAATCATTCGGACGACCAAGTCGCAGGTGTCTTTACCGATGATTCTCAGTGTGGGTTTATTTGAGTCGGACAAATATCTGGATACTCCAGACGAACACTCACACAGCCACGACCATGCACACGGCCACGAACATGACCATGACCATGCACATGCTGAAGATCATACCAACTGCGACCATGACCACGGTAAGTGCGAACACGACCACCACGGGCATGACCACCACGACCATTCACATCATTTAGATAATGATGGTTTTACATCATTATCATTTGTTAGCGATCGACCATTCTTACTCCGCAAGTTTCAGCATTTCTTAGACCATCAATTGACTGTCAATATCTTCCGTGCCAAAGGATTTTTATGGTTCGATGAAAGCGACAAATGCCATGTCTTCCACCTCTGTGGCAAACGATTCTCGATCGATGACGACCAGTGGAAAGGTAAACCCCAAACTAAGTTTGTGATTATCGGGCAAGATCTCGATCGGGATAAAATTATCAAGCAATTAGAAAATTGTTTGACTACTGCCAAAACAACTGCTGGCAAAGGATTTGGCCGATAGTCCGTCGGCACTGTTTGTGCATATAGACTAGCAACACTAGGGCTAGGATCTCGGTCTTCTGACACTTTTTCCCATTCACTAACCGATCGTCAATCTACTTCCAACTGCCATCATTACGCCACTTACGGGCGCGCTTCGGTTGGGAAACCAGCCGGAGCACACCAATCGGCTGAAGTAGTAGTAAGTGGACATCAATAATTTCACTTTAGAACTAGGGTCGATCGAATCCTGCGAGTTTATTAATACTAGCTGATGCCTTCATTGGCTAGCAGTATATTGTAAACAATTCCACATCATCGATCGGATCTACCTAGAATGCTAGTGGTAATGCCCTTGTAATGACAATCTTCAATAATTGTCAGCCAAATTGGGAACCTCTCAAACTCAATCTACATCTAATCAAATACGAAGGAAAAAGAAAAAGCTTTTACGATCGCTGAACCTAATCGTAAAAGCAGGAGTGTGAGCCTTTCGGCTTGTATCTTCATCTTTTTGACATGATTTTGTTACGAGCAAAATCATTTGTCAATTATGAGCTATCTAGAGATTTTATCTCTAGCAGTTTTTCATAACTTTACCTAATTTAACACACACTATCTTCATTTTTTTGGACACATGATGAAACTCCTCAAAGCATTAGTCGTTACTGCATTAGTTACTTTACCGATCTCTCCAGCCCTAGCCGAGAGTCAAGTTAAAATTCAAGGTGCTAGTTATGGTGGCAGTGGCTGCCCCGATCGATCTGCCAGTGTCAGCGTCAGCCCCGACGGTCAAGAACTCACAGTTTTGTTTGATAAATTTAGTGCATTGGGCAACGATCCTAGTCAAAGTCGTAAAAGCTGCAACCTGAGCATCCCGATTAAAGTGCCTGAAGGTTTCCAGATTTCCTTGTATGACGCTGACTATCGCGGCTATGTCGCTCCAGCGACGAGTGGCACGCTCCGCGCCGAATATTTCTTTGCTGGCAATCGCGGCCCCGTCTTCCAACGCACTTTCAATGGCGAAAACAACTATAACGTGCGCGATAGTTTAGCCACTGTGGCTGATGTCTGGTCGGCTTGTGGCGATAGCACGAATATGCGTGTCAATGCTTCGATGTCAGCGCGTGGTAAAGGTGCGGCAACTGTCGATTCTTTCGATCTAGCGCATCGTGGTTTGGTCTATCACATCAAATATCGCGCTTGCCGTTAATCGATCGCTACTTTAACTAGATTTACTTATTAATAAGCCCCAACTATTCGAGCGGTTGGGGCTTTTTTTGTGGCATCTCGATCTAGCGGGGGAAAAGTTTAGTGAGTAAATATAGTGTATTGAGGATTGTCACGATCGATCGAATTACTTCCAAACATTTGAGAAAGCGTGCGATATATTTTCTGTTCATTTAATTTAGGTTAGGCGTGAAACAAATTTGCCTTACCTAACACATTAATCTCTCAACCCCTTTGTAAAAGCTCACTTCACCTCCATTTTTTGCGTCTTTTCGATCTAATTAAAGTGAAGCGATTACCTCCGGTAGGCTACGCCAACGCCTGAAGGAAATCTGATGAGATCGAGAAATAACAATATAATTAAATTTCTGGGTTGTCGTCATCGTCACGTTGATAGCCATACTCATCAAGTATTTGCTGTAGCTCAGGTTCAAACGATCGATCGAGTAAATTGTTTTCGGTTACTCTTTCTTCTTTAAGTTCTGCTGGGTTTACTCGACCATCATATAAAGCAACACAAAATCTACTCGGATCGTAGCGCGAGCGGTAATACAGTCCATCGACTCGATCGGCATGATTGTATAAAGCTTTTGACCATGCCTGAGATAAACTATAGACACCTGTAGTTAGCCTAGCATCTGCGCCAATCAGGGTTAATCCACCACCAGAAAGATCGACTAATCTTAAATCTCTCTCTGGGTAAAGTACTGATAGACAATTTGGGGCTAAAAAATCCAGAGCGATAGGCGTATTGCTATACACTCTGGAAGTTTCGCGAAAGGCTACATATGAATCTGAACCCGCGTATAAGACCCCGTATTCTCCCGCTGTAGAATTAAAACGCGATTGATTACTACGATCGAAATATATCGCCCCACGCTTTTGATTGTCCCTTCCAAAACTTTTATGAATGCGGAATAACCGAAATTCGGCTTTGAGAATATGCATCGGTAATGCAACGGAGTCGATGCGATCTGGCTGGGGATGGGGTTCCGGCTTTTCTGGCGAACTCAAGTTGCGACCTCTGACAGTAATACTTTTTGCGTGTATTACTATACCATGTTAAGCCGCACCATGTTCGCCGAAACCTTTGACCAGAGCGACTACCTGGGATATTCTCCCTGCTTTTAATCCAGCTAATGGACTGGCAAATTCTACAGTCACACCATTATCCAACATGAAGCCTGCTCTCATCCACGGACTTTCAGAAGGAAATTCAGCTAACGCTTCAGCTAATCCTGGTAAGACTTGATAGCCCCAGAACCAACGTTTGACGAACTGCCATTTAGGATACACATGTCTACCGTCTTTAACTGGTAAGCCGATGATTTTATTAGTTTGACGGAGTTCTTCTAATTTCTGTTCGGTGATACCTAGTAGCTTTACTGCTTCACCGCTCAAATAGTATCCACCCTCAGCCTGTAGCAATCTTTCTTTGACTGTGGGAGGTTTTTTTATTGGATCTGGCGAGACAAGATCGCTTACCGACTCATGAAAATCGTTAAGACTAGTCCGGTTGGTATTGTAAGTAATTGGTTGAGTCGATCGATGTGCTTGCATATCACTCTCAGCAACCGAATCAAGATCGGTTTGCGTATACTTAAATAGATCGTGATCGAGTTTAGGTAGTGTCTTACTTCACATGAGGTAAAACTGATGTAAAGTTGAAGTAGTCAGTAAACTCAGATGTCAGGATATGGCAACTACACTTAGCGCGTCAGTAAAGGGATTAGAAATTGTCGATCGAGCGCGACGACGCAAGGGTTGGAATAAGACAGTATCAGCTTGGCAAGATTTCGCAAAAGTTTCCAAATCTACTCTGGATAGATTTTGGATGCGAAAGCCAATTAAGCATGAGAATTTTATTGCGATTTGTAGTGCTGTAGGTATTGAGGATTGGGAGCAAATAGTCGATCTCCCTCCGCTCGAACCAAGTAATATCAAGCGAAAATCTAATCTAACTCCAGCTAATCGATTTCTAGACGATTCTATGCATTCTCCTGGAATCTTAGAGCTAGAAGATTTTGCCCAACAGGTATTTGATTGGTTTGGGGCGTTAGATTTTACGGCGGAAGGGCTACCCAGACGGGATGTTAATTATGTGGAATGGATTATTCGAGTACCCCAAAGACGATCGAGATTCGATCGAGTACTAATTCGCGCCATCATTCATGAGGCGGGTTTGGGGGATCTGGATAGTTTGCGTCGAATGGTGGGGCAATTGCGGGTTGATGAAGGGTGGTTGGTAACTAATCGGTGGGTGAGTCAGTCGGTGCGACAGGCTTTGATTCATGCTGGTGATGAGGGTTTGACTTGTCTGACATTCGATGAATTGATCGATCAGGATGCAAATTTTACGCCTTATTTAGAGTGGCTGGAGCGAGAGATTAAGAAGCGGGAGATCGATCGCTATTATGTGGATTTGGGCTGTACTAAGGGCGAATTTGATGCCGATACGCGCACTTTACGGGGGACGAGTAAGTATAGTGTGGCGGATGGGGGGATCGATCGGTATATCGATCGCTGGTTAGAAAATCCGGTGACGGAGCATGTGTCGATTTTGGGTGAGTTTGGCACAGGGAAGACTTGGTTTGCGTTTCACTATGCGGGAAAATGTTTGCAGGCTTATCGGGATGCGAAGTCCAAGGGGATGCCGCGCCCGCGTTTGCCGTTGGTGATTCCGCTACGGGATTATGCCAAGGCGTTGGATGTGGAAAATGTGTTGGCGGGGTTCTTTTATACCCAGCATAATATTCGCCTCAATAGTGAGGTGTTTGACAGGCTCAACCGGATGGGGAAGCTGTTGCTGATTTTTGATGGTTTTGATGAGATGGCGGATAAAATCGACACTCAGAAGATGACTGATAATTTCTGGGAGTTGGCGAAGGTAGTTACAACCAATGCCAAGGTGATTTTGACTTGTCGCACGGAGCATTTCCCGACGGCTCAGGATGGGCGGGAGAATTTTGGTGGGGAACGGATTCCTTCTACGGCAAACAAGATTGCGATCGCTCCGAAGTTTGAGACTTTGGAGTTGATGAAGTTCGATGATGAGCAGATTCGGGCGGTGTTATCGCGGCGAACTAATTCTGCGACGGTGGAGCTGGTAATGGCAAATTCGCAATTGCTGGATCTGTTGCGGCGGGCGGTGATGGCAGAATTTGTATTGGAGGCTTTGCCAGAGATTGAGGCGGGAAAACCGATCGATCTAGCACGGGTGTATCTCTATGCGGTGCGGCACAAGATGGAACGGGATATTACGACTGGGCGGACGTTTACTTCGTTGGCAGATAAGCTCTATTTCTTGTGTGAGTTGGCGTGGGAAATGTTGAGTGAGGATAAGATGACGCTAAATTATCGGGAGTTTCCCGACAGGTTGAAGTTGTTGTTTGGGAAGGAGGTGGAGTCACAGAAGCATCTGGATCATTGGCATTATGACATGATGGGGCAGACGATGTTGATTCGGAATGATGAGGGGGATTATAGTCCGGCGCATCGATCTTTGTTGGAGTTTTTTGTTGCTTATAAGTTTGCGGCGGAGTTGGGTTTATTGGCGGATGATTTTCTGGAGGTGGCGCGGAATCAGTCGGGGATTGATGAGAGTTTGCCGCCAGAGTTTTATACTTGGTCGAGTTATTGGCGGCGGGAGTTGGATGATAAGGGTGAGCGGAAGTTAATTGCGCCTTTGGCTGGGTTTAAGTCGGAGCCGCTGGAGAAATTGCGTGATACTTTTGGTAAAAGTCCTTTGAGTAAAGCGATCCTCGATCTGCTTTTACCATCGATAAATCTGGAGGTAAAATATCGAGAGTCAAATCAGCTATTGGATCTGATTAAGTCTACAAAGGCAGATGATATTGGCTATTTAGGTGGTAATGCAGCTACGGTATTAGTGACGCTTAATTCTAATGCACTAGAGTACCAAGATTTGAATGATAGTAATTTGGCTTATGCCGATTTGGTAAATGTGGGGTTGAGAGGGACTAATTTAAGTGAATCAAATCTAGAAAGTTGCCTAACGACAAAGGTGTTCGGATTGGTCAATGCCATCATCATGAGTAAGGATGATCGACAATTTATCACTGCACATCATGATGACAACACTATCAGAATTTGGGATCGATTTAGTGGAAGAGAGTTGCAGAGATTGACAGGACATCAAGGTAGTATTAATTGTCTTGCATTGAGTGCTGCTGGAGATTTACTCTATTCTGCTAGCGGCGATGACACAATTAAGGAATGGAGATTGTCTGATTTTATTTGTCAGAGAACTTTTCAAGGTCATGAGGCATCCGTGAATACAATTATTCTGAGTGGGGATGGTCAGAGGCTATATTCTGGTAGTAGCGATCTGGTAATTAAAGAATGGATATTATCCGATCTAACTTGTCAGAGAACTTTTCAAGGTCATGATAGATCGATAAATACGCTCATCCTGAGTAAGGATGGTCAGTCGCTCTATTCTGGTGGCGATGATACCATAATCATGGAATGGAGATTATTTGATGGCAGTTGTCAACGCACTTTTCAGGGTCATCAAGGGTGGGTAAGTGCGCTCATTCTGAGTAAGGATGGTCAGTCGCTATACTCTGCTGGTGGAGACAGCAAAATTATAGAATGGAGATTATCTGATGGCAGTTGTCAGCGAACTCTTCAGTGTTATCAAGATTGGGTAAATGAGATCGCCATGAGTGGAGATGGAAAGTTTCTTTATTCTGGGGGCGATAATGGTACAGTCATAGAGTGGAGACTATCTGAGGGCATTTGTCAGCGCACGTTTGAGAGTCGTCATCAAAGTCCAGTAAATGCGATTGTGTTAAGTGAAGATGGAGAGTTTCTCTATGCTGGTGGAGAGGGTTTAATGGATGAATGGAGACTATCTGATGGCACTTGTCAGCATACGTTTGATAGTTATGAAGTTTCGGTAAGTGGGATTGGGCTGAGTGGAGATGGAGAGTTTCTTTATGCTGGCAGTGACGATGGCACAATTAAGGAATTGAAGTTAGTTGATGACTTTTATCAGCGAACTTTTCGGGGTCATGAAAGATTGGTGATAGCAATTATGTTGAGTAAAGATGGGCAATTCCTCTATTCTGGTAGTGGCGATGACACGATCAAGGAGTGGAATTTAAAAGATGGTATTTGTCAGCGCACATTTGAGGGTCATCAACGTCCAGTTATGGCAATTGCTATAAGTGAAAATATGCAATTACTCTATTCTGCTAGCAGCAAACAGATCAAGGAGTGGAATTTAAAAGATAGTATTTGCCAGGACACATTTGAGATTCATCAATATCCGGTAAGAGCTATCGTATCGAGTGGTAATAATCTATTATTCTATTCTGATAGCGGTGGAAAAATTGAGGAGTGGCAGTTAGGCAATGAAAATTATCAACGCACATTTGATGGACATCTATCTTGGGTGAGCGCGATTGCGATGAGTGAGGATAAGCAGTTTCTTTATTCTGCTAGTAATGATTCAGTGATTAAAGAGTGGGAACTAGCTGGGGGCATTTGTCAGCGTACATTTTATGGACATCAATCTGGGATAAGATCTATAGCGATAAGTGAAGATGGAAAATTTCTCTATTCTAGTAGTAGGGATAACACTATTAAACAGTGGAATCTGGCAACGGGAAAATGTCTTCGCTCATTTGATACTCGACTCTGTGCAGGTGCCAATATTACTAATGTCAAAGGCTTAACCCCCGCCCAAATTGATTCCCTCCTCGCCTTGGGAGCCAAGATCGACGATGGTGAATGAATCTCGATTCGATCGGTGTGGGGATGGTTGGGTGTGCGATGCTATGCTAAAAATGTCTGAATGCTGACAATTGGTATCTGTCGGAATGGATGCAATACTAACAGATCTTCATCTCCAGTCACGATGGAATCTGCCTTACCACTCATAGCTAATTCTAAATACTTATTATCTTTTGGATCTCGACATTCATCGATTTGCACGGTAATTTCCACAAACTCGACTAGTCCCAGCAATTCATCCAGGAATGTTTCTCGCTTGGCACGATTACTATATTTATCGAACTTAGTCCGAAGTAATACTTCTGATAATTCGGCGAAAGTATCATCAGACATTAAAACTATGCCAGTGGAGATCGCCAGATCGAATGCTTGAGAAGCTCTACCCTGAGCAGATAGCACCGAACTAACGATGACATTAGCATCTAGCACCAACCGCTGACTAAGGGGCATTCAGAATTGACTCCAAAATCTCTGGTGTTAGTCCATTAGCGGCGGCTTCATTACCGATCTCGTCCATTGTTTGTTTGAGGCGATCGATCGCCTCCTGTCTGCTACCTGTGGCAGATCTGAGCATCAAGCCAATCCGAGTAGCAATTTGCAGACGTTCGGTTTCTGTCGCACTCCGATAAGCTTCTGCAACCTCTGATGACACTTCGATTCTCAAAATGAGAGGCTCCGCCAACGCAATCTTTTCTATTGCAGCCATAATTCGGATAATTCCCTTAACGTTGTTTAGATTTGTAGCGCAATTTTGGCATGAGGCACATACTGATAAGTTTAACATTTCGATTGTAGAGTTACTGTCGATCGATCGATTAGAGGCATTGGGTGAAGCATTACTAGATTTTAATAGTTTGCAAGATTTACAGAATTGGTTAGAGATGGCTGAAAGATGTTAGAAACCACTCCTCAGACTGCCAAAGTCGAGCCAAAGAAGTTGGGGAGTGGTTGTCTAAACACTAAAGATATTAAGCCTTAAAAGTGAGAATCGGGCGCATTTTGGCGACGACTTCCACCATGCCTGCGGCGACTTGGGTATCGATAACTCGATCGATCGATTTGTAAGCAGCGGGAGCTTCCTCGATCCGACGTTCCGATCGCAAGGTGATGCAATCTACACCCGTCAAACCCAGATCTGACTCGGTATAACTTGCCCCCGCACGGGTAAGTTCAAAGCGCGAAATCGCTCTGCCCGCACCATGAGCTGCCGAATTGAGATAGCGATCGTTTCCTAATCCCGATAGCAGGTAGGAAGGTGTCCCCATCGATCCTGGCGTAATCAGCAATTGTCCCAAACCTGCCGCGCACGAACCCTTACGGACGATCCAACCAGTCCCATTGGGAAAAGTCAGATTGTGTGGCAGATCGCAGACTAAGGGAGCCACAAGATCGCCGTACACTTGTCGCAGTCGCAACCGGAGTAGTTCAGCCAAAATCAAGCGATTGACAAAGGCATAATTAGCCGCCGTTGCTTCGGCTTCGAGATATTCGGCAACGAGATCTGGATTGGTTGTCGTCGAGAGCGAAAATAGGCTCGATTGGGGGAACGGATAGCCCTTGAGCCAAGCGGCTTGAGCCATGTCGCGCCACATGCCACCGATGTATTTACCGACACTGCGCGAACCAGAATGAATCGCGATCGCGAGTTGTCCGACTTTGACATTGGATTGATAAGCAAGGCGCGGATTGCGGATTTCTGTCACTTCTTGGATTTCCACAAAGTGATTGCCACCGCCGATCGTGCCCAGATCGCCATCGCGGACTAATCCAGTGGCAGGAACGAGTTCGCTCGGTGCCCAACGGGCATTTCCCGCCAGCGAGCCGAGAAATTGAACGGCATCGATCTCTTGCCACAATTGACCGAAATTCGATCGAGCCACACTCCCCATCGGGGTTGTAGACATTTGCTCCAACCAGCCAGGGATGCCATCCGCAAACAGCGATCGACTCGTCGCCGCTGTCATCGTGACATCGCGAGTACCGAGGAAGTAATCTCCCTTCATCAATTCGACAAATTTGTTGCGCTGGGCGAGAAAATCATCGACGCTGAGATCGACAACGTGGAGGCGCATTCCACAGTTGATATCGCTACCTACTGCGGCGGGAACGAGCATTCTCTCAGTTTGCACCACCGAACCGATCGCGACTCCGGTATCGCCGGGATGAAAATCGGGCGTGGCGAAGGTGCGGGTTACTTTGCCGCCACCTGGATGGGCGAGGGTAGTAAGTTGGGCGAGTTGCTGGAAGGCTTTGGACTCGATCGGGAAATCCGGCGGTAATAGTACTTCTGCTACTGGAGCATCGGTACCTCGATCGAGCCGGATCTTATAAATATTGTCGTCATAACTGACATCCAATCCTTGCTTAGCCAGAGCGCGGAGGAGTCTGTGCGTATTCTTGGGCTGCTGCATAAACAACTTTCGCCAGAACCACTGTGGGTTTTGGCAATTATCTTTGTATAGGTTGACTGGGTTTTCAGCAGCCGCAGTCGCAGTGGTGGAGGGTTTTGTTAATTTAGTTAATTCGAGCTACCTGCTCGTAGTTTCATGGTAGCTCGACGATTCGATCGGTGTCAAGTGGAACTCGATCGACTGAGATCGGCACCTTTCAGGCAAATCGATTACCTACGGTACGCTTCGCGAACGGCGATGATATTTTTCAGGATCGTAAGTCATCGAATTTAGTGCAATCGCTATTAGTGCAGGCGGGCACGAGGCACCGCCCCTACAGGTTGTCGTCAGATCGCAGAGAGCTAGAAGATCGAACTACTATTTCTTCGGCGGTACTCGATTGGGAATTCCCTCGCAGCCACCAGGAATAGTCGATCGCGATTTATCACCGCACCACATACAGCAATATTTCCGCTGTTCTTCAGACATTTCCTGCACGTCGGTAAAGTCGGCATTTTCGACTACAGCTCCGGTAAATTCACCCGTTGTATAGTTGGGAATCTCATTGCGACTGCGGGGACTGGCAAGTTCGGGATCTTTGCCATAAAAAAAGCGAGTACCCTTGACATCGGCACCAGTTAAATTTGCTTCATAGAGAATGGTGCGAGAGAAATTAGCCTTAACTAAATCGCAGCCACTGAGATTGGCGCGGATCAGGTTGGCATCGCTGAGATCTGTCCAGCGGAGATCGGCGCGGGAGACATCAGCACCAGCCAGCATCACCCCCAAATCGATTACCCGCACGCCATAGAGCCGATCTTCGTCATAACCCCCATCACCATCCAGGATTGCCCGACCCAATCGTCGATCGCGTCTGAGGGGCGTCAGCAGCTTGGATTGGGAGAGGAATCGCAGCACTTTAGCCTTACCAGCAGCATCGATACTACCGAGCAGGGCGGCGGTGCGTCCGGCGGCGAAGGCTTGCTCCTGCGGCCAATCTTCGAGGAAACCATTATCATCTAAGACCAGATCGGAGATCCCCTGAAAATAGGTATCGATCGTCTGTTGTTGGGTGAGAATATTTTGTTGGGTCGTGAGGCGATTTTGCTCGATCGTCAGGTCGCGAGAGATAATATACTGTCGCCAAGCGATATATACAGCCAAGATCGCAATCAAAATCTGCCCGAATGCGCCACCCCATTCACCCGATGCCCCGACCGCATTCCAATCAATTCGATCGGAAAAGCTGCTGACATACTCAAAAAATTCTAAGATCTGGAGCAGACCGACGATCGCAATGAGAACGGTAATCGAGGCGACTAATTGTAACCGTTGGGCTGGAGATAGGGAGTCTAAGAGTTCCTGGCGAACCCCGCGATAGATAATGGGAATCGATAATACTAGTGCGATCGCGCAACCTGCTGCGGCAATCAAGGTGTCGTTGCGCCATAATCCGAACACCATAATGGTGATCGCTATCAGATTTCCCCAGATTGTCATATTCTATGTAAAATACCTAGTGCAAATAGTCAAGAAACTTTGATTTTTTAGACTATCTGCTGTCATAATAACATTTTTTGTTCGGATTGAAATCATTAGTTTTCACAAGATGCCATAAGTTACAATTAAAGCGATAAAATTCAAACTATTTGCGGCTGTAAAAGCTTGTTTTGCTGTTTAATTCAAACAATCGATGAGCCGCAAATATCGTCATCGCCTCGACAAGATGGGTAGTTATTTTCTACTACGTATATTTCGCTCAAATTATCGAGCGATCGGTAGTGGCTAAACTTAGTAGCTCTCGATTCACTCGATCGGTTCTAGCTAAGATTGCCGGAATTAAGACTAATATTGAAAACGACAAGCGATCGATTATCAACTATCCACTGATATCAATGCCCAAGCTAAAAATCGCTCGGTATAATACAATGCTAACTGATTGCTCATTCCTGAAAAAACTGCATCAAAAGCATGATCCGCCCACGGCAGCTCGATGAAAACTACGCGATTTCCTTGCGATCGCAATTGTTGAGCGAGGTTCCTCCCATACTTAGCCTCAACGATCCGATCTTTGCCACCGTAGATTAGCAAAGATACTGGTAAACCAGGTTTGACGGTATTGATGGGTGAAGCTTGGCGATAGAGTGCGGGTACAGTTTGCGGCGTACCCCCCAGGAAGCTACGTAGTGTCGCCCGCGACTCGATCGGATCGGGAGTCGGGATATTTTCATAGCCAGCAGTCAGATTGACAGGGCCATAATAGTCGATAACTGCGCGCAGGGGAAATGGTGGATCTTGGTAGGCGGCTAACATCGCTAATTGCGAACCAGCCGATCGACCGATAATGGCAACTCGATCGAGATTGGTTTCATATTCGCCAGCCTGCTGTTTGACGTACATCAATGCCGAGCGCACATCTTCAAGCTGGGCGGGAAAATGATATGTAGGCGCGTGACGATAATCGATCGCCCACACTACATAACCTTGAGCAGCCATATAACGGTTGAAGGTATCGTCGCTATCGGGCGTACCGCGTTGCCAAGCACCACCATAAATCGACACGATCGCCGGATGTTTGCCAACTGAGAGCGGTCGATAGATATTCATCGATAGCTGAATACCATCGGGATTGGCAACGGGAATCGCACGATCGACCCTCACATTAGGAATAGAAATACCACTCCAAATATCGGCAATAACGAGCGGTTGCGGTCGCATCTTGGCCGTCAGTGCTGGGGGAATAGCTTGGAGATAATCTCTACCTAAACTAGTCGCGATCGCTGCTTGTGCTTGCTGTTGGACGGCGGAAAATTGCAATAATGGGGAGGCACTCAGTACTAATGCCAATCCACTCAAACAAAGTGTCCCGCAAAACAATTTTGGGTAGCGAAAACCTCTCAACCAGAAGCCGATCGCGATCGCAACTGTTACCAAGCCATTTAATATCAGTAATCCCGGACTAATTTCTGGCGCACCCACACTGAATGGTAATAATGAGAAAATCGGAGCTGGTAAGATAATCCAAATACTCAAAAACAAGCCGACTAATAACAGCAATCCGATCAGCCAGATCCCACCGATCGCTAATACTTTTTTCATTTGGCACTTCAGAAATCGGGATAAGCTGTAGTTAGACTAACACCAAAGTTCGAGAAAATGTAGCGTTGGCCAGATGGAAAGAGTTATTCCCTACGATTTGACAATTCAGACTGCTAGATGTCTGCTGCGCCGTCCGACAGCAGATGATATTCCCCATGTATTTGCAGCGACGCGGTTTGCGGGCTTTAATGATGGGATGCAATGGGAACCCCCAGCCACGATCGACGAGTTGGAGGAGCCTTTGACCGAGAGTTGGCGCGATTGGGATCGGGGGATCACTTATGGCTTGACGATCGCCGATCCAGCTACAAATATTTTACGGGGGCGAATTGGCATCCGCAAAACCAGCCGTGCCGATGTCTGGAATCTGGGCTTTTGGATGCATCCAGAGCATCAAGGACAAGGTTATCTGACTGAAGCGGCGATCGCCATGTTAATATTTGGATTTGAGGAACTTGGTGCGACGAAAATCGAGGCGAGTTATGCCCTCTGGAATAAAGGCAGTCGGCGCGTGCTCGAAAAAATTGGGATGAAATTTATCGCCTATATTCCCCACGCATTTCAAAAACAGCGGCACTGGGTCGAAGCCAATAAAATGAGTATTACGCGGCGAGAATGGTTGCTTGGTGTCAAGTTAGATGTTTAGCTGAATGAACCTAATCTGCTCAACAAAACATAGATTAAAATCTAATTTAAAAATAGATTATTGACTATGCATAGTATTGATTAGTAAAACTTAGAGTAAACATCTATTAAAACTCTATGTTAGATCTATCTTTTCTGGAAATTTTCGATTACGCTCTTCTATAGAGATACAAAAGATATAAATCATTAATTAATAGATTAAACTCTATGTATGAGATAGTTATCCAAACAGCATGGTTAATTCCCTGCTACCCCCTGGTCGGAGCCGTCTTGGCACTGCCTTGGTCGGTTGGCTGGTCGGGAGAACTCGGCACTAGGCCAGCGGGCTATATCAATATCCTGATGGCGGGGATCGCCTTCATTCACGCATTAGTAGCCCTAATTGTAGTCTGGGAGCTACCTGCTAGAGAAATTAGTTATAGCTGGCTGCATACCAGCACCCTGGATATTAATTTCCCGATCGAGATTTCGACGATTACTTTGACTGCGGCGAGCGTCGTTGCGGGAATCAATTTCGTCTCTCAAATCTACGCAGTAGGTTATCTGGAGATGGATTGGGGCTGGGCACGATTCTTCTCGCTGATGAATTGTTTTGGGGCGGGGATTTGTGGGTTGGTGCTATCCAATTCGCTGTTTTTCACCTATGTTTTTCTGGAATTACTGACGCTAGCTACGTACTTATTAGTTGGCTTTTGGTTTGCCCAATCGCTAGTAATTACGGGCGCGCGAGATGCTTTTTGGACGAAGCGGGTGGGCGATATTATCCTACTGATGGGTGTAATTGCCATTTATCCGATCGCCGGAACCTGGAATTTCACCGAGTTAGCAACCTGGGCACAAACGGCACAATTAGACCCGATGGTAGCGTTATTGCTCGGTTTATCTCTGAGTGCGGGGCCACTGGGAAAATGCGCGCAAATTCCCTTCCAGTTGTGGCTGGATGAAGCGATGGAAGCTCCGATTCCGGCAACAGTGTTGCGGAATGCGGTTGTCGTTGGTGCCGGGGCATTTGTGTTAATTAAGCTAGCTCCGGTGATTTCACTATCGCCGATTCTCTTAAATATTCTGGTAATTTTAGGTGTATCGACGGCAATTTGTTGCTCGTTAATCGCGATCGCGCAGATCGATATGAAGCGGGTACTTTCCTATACATTGAGTGCTTATATTGGTTTGGTTTTCATTGCGATCGGTACCCAAAATTTAGACTCAGCTAGATTTATTCTCTTCAATGAATCCTTTGGGATGTCATTGTTATATATGGGGATTGGAGCGATTATTTGGACGAACATCACTCAAGATTTGACCCAATTAGGCGGTCTTTGGTCGCGGCGTCCGTTTACAGGTGCGGCACTATTAGTCGCGATCGCGTCGTTTATTGCCTTACCGCCTTTGGGTGGATTTTGGGGATTTTTACAATTAGTAGATAGTCTGTGGGTCGAGCAACCATGGTTAGTCGGTGTCATTTTAATTGTGAATACCCTGACTGCGTTTAGTTTGACGCGATTATTCTGTCTGATTTTCTTGGGTAAAGTTAAACCGATGACAGAACGATCAACAGAGCCATTTTGGTTGATTAGTTTACCAGTAATTAGTGCGGCTGTGTTTATCTGTCATCTACCGATTATGCTACGCAATCTGGATCTGTTACCTGTTTGGGGTGAATTGGATAATATGTTTGCGCCGCTATTGGTGTGGTCGAGTATTTCGGGGATTACAATTAGTGCTGTAATTTATACCGTCGATAGTATTCCGAAACCTGTGAAGTTGCCGCTACCAGCAATTCAAGACTTCTTTGCTTATGATTTCTACATTCAGCGATTTTATCAACTGACGATCGTCTTATTAGTAGCTACTAGCGCGCGGGCAACTAATTGGTTCGATCGATACATTGTCGATGGATTTGTGAATCTGATCGGTTTGGGGACATTATTTGGCGGCCAAACTCTCAAATATACAACTTCCGGTCAATCTCAGTTTTATGTTTTGGTGGCGTTCACTGGAATTATCCTAGTCGGCCTGATGATGGGCTTATTTGTCTAGGGGTGAATAGCCAATTAAGTTTTCAGCATCATCATTCGCTGGAATTGTTACACGTTTCAATTTTCATCTGTTTCACACAAGTAAATAATTAAAATATCAAAACCATGAAAGGCAAAATCATTAACTATATCTCCCGTCGCAATTTGTTTAAATTCGGTGCTACTGCCGTGGGTACTGGTTTAATTACTAGTAAATTGGGCATAGATCTATTAGATACTCCAGTAGCAAACGCCAAACAAAAATTAACACCCGATGCCGCTGTTGCGGAATTATTGCAAGGCAATAAACGATTTTCCAGTCAGAAAATGAACCAAGCCAATCGAAACAGTTTTCGATTACGAGAAGTTGCTAAAGGTCAACAACCATTTGCAGCAATTTTAGGTTGTGCTGACTCTCGCGTACCGGCTGAGATCGTTTTCGACCAAGGATTGGGCGATCTATTCGTAGTTCGAGTAGCTGGAAATGTAGCCACTCCAGAAGAAATTGGTAGTTTAGAATTTGGCTCGGCCGTATTGGGTACCAAAGTGATTTTAGTGCTAGGACATCAAAGGTGTGGTGCAGTTCAGGCGGCAATTGATAACAAACCCGTTCCCGGCCAAATTGGCAGTATTCTCAAACACATTAAACCTTTAAAGGTTGCTAGTACTAATCAAACAGGCGATCTATTAAAAGCGACGACGATCGCCAATGTCAAAAATCAGATTGCGACTCTCAAAACTTCACCAGTTTTAATGGATTTAGTTAATAGTGGCAAACTCAAAATTATCGGTGGCTTCTACAGCCTCGACACGGGAATCATGACACAAATTGCCTAAATAAGGTTATGACAATTTCAGATAAAACAGCTAAACGATCTGGCTCAATGGCTGTTTTATCTAATTAATAATTAATTGTGGTACGAGCTGAATGGAAAATATAATCTAGCCACATATAGAAGACAAAGGATAAAAAGGGATGTTGAGTGCTATTGTTTGGTTGCCGATGTTGGGGGCGATATTAATTGGGATATTACCTGGGTTTAGTCGATTGATCGCACTAATAACTTCTGGGATAACGCTGGTGGTAGCGATCGCGATCGCTACGATGTTTGATTATCAAGCTGCGGGTTTACAATTTGTCGAGCATTTGACTTGGATCGAGCCATTAGGTTTGGATTATCAGTTGGGTATCGATAGCTTGTCTTTACCGCTGGTAATTCTGAATGTGTTGCTAGTTTTATTGTCGGTGCAAGCAACTAGCAAAGATATCGATCGCGATCGATTATTCTATGCCTTATTGCTACTAGTAAGTACGGCAATTACTGGCGCATTTCTAGCTCAAAATTTACTGCTATTTTTCTTGTTTTATGAGTTGGAGCTGATTCCCCTTTACCTACTGATCGCAATTTGGGGTGGTGAAAAACGCGGTTATGCAGCAACTAAGTTTCTAATTTACCAAGCACTATCGGGGATGATTTTACTCGCTGGCTTCTTGAGCTGGGCGTGGTTTACTCAGACTGGTGATTTTAATTATCAATCGTTGGCGGCTACCCATTTACCAGCCAATCTTCAGCTCTTATTCCTGTGTGTCATCGTGCTGGGCTTTGGGATCAAAATGCCGTTAGTACCCTTTCATACCTGGCTACCCGATGCCTATGTCGAAGCCTCGACACCCGTTTCGATGCTGCTCGGTGGCATTGTCTCCAAGTTGGGCACGTATGGACTGATTCGCTTTGGGTTGGGTTTATTTCCCGAAGCCTGGGCAATCGTCGCACCCTGGTTAGCCACGATCGCTGTAGTTACTGCTGTCTATGGTAGTACGATCGCGATCGCCCAAACTGATATCAAGAAAACGATCGCTTATAGTTCCGTCGCTCACTTGAGTTACGTATTGCTCGCCACCGCCGCTGGTAATCCCCTCAGCCTGCTAGGTGCCGTCTATCAAATGGTCGCACACGGTTTGATTCTCGCCCTATTATTCAACCTCGTCGGCATTATTGAGGCCAAAACTGGCACGCGCGATCTCAACAAACTCCACGGTTTGCTCAACCCCAAACGCGGTTTACCATTCGTTGGTGCCATCATGATTCTGACGATGATGGCAAGTGCTGGAATCCCTGGCATGGTAGGCTTTATCGGCGAATTTCTCTCGTTCCAGGGTAGTTATATTGCCTTCCCGGTAGCGACGCTGATCTGTTTGGCGAGCACTGGTTTAACCTCCGTCTATTTCATCATCATCATCAATCGCACCCTGTTTGGTAAATTAGCAGAAGATCTCACCTACCTACCCAAAGTCGCCAACTACGAACGCATTCCCGCGATCGTCCTCACTGTATTAATTATCCTATTTGGTGTTCAGCCAAACATTCTCATCTCCCACACCCGAATTAGCACCGACGCAATCGTCGCCACCCTCCCTCACCCCGTCACCCAAACAGCTCTCATAGAAAATCCCCTCCACGGAGGGGTGCCCGTAGGGCGGGGTGGGTAGATCTCCGCAGCAACTCCAATAATCTCTATGGGCTAGTGACGAGAGCGGGTTTGAATCAAATCTCTAGTACTAACAACATTGACAACATAAACCCGCCCCTGCAGATCCCTGCGAACTTTGCGGTCAAAAATCGCCAATCCGGCATCCCCTCCAGCCAACCCTTTGCGCCCTCTGCGTTAAAAAAACATCATGATAACAGCCACCCAACTACCACCATCCACCCATCAATTCGCCGACATCATCCATCGCCTCGAAGCCGGCGGCGCGATGCTCCCCGACACCCCCGAAAACCTGATGCAAATCATCGGCTTGTACAAAGCCTACGCCGTCCCCATGGACTTCTACTGGCGCGACTTGCTGTATATTGCCGAACGCGTCTTTCTCAACCCCCTACCCGCCTTTAAATACTTCCTCCCGCAGGAATACTTAGACTTACCCAACCACTATGCCGGCGACACCGCCGACTTACGGATCTGGCAAAAAGGCGCGGCTTCAGCACATCCCGAACTGCTCGAATTTATGGACAAAGGGCGTAGTACCAAGATGCCCAAACTCTTCCATCACTTATTGCACGATCGAATTAACATGGAGTTTGCCGAAGCCTGTATGCAAGCCATGTACTGGCATCGGGGCATGGGTGGCAAATTCGATCCATACTTGGATACGGAAGAATACAAGCAAAATGCCGATCGAGCCATTAAAGCATACTTCAAGGGCAATCCCGCGATGCTGGCAGCGTACAAACTCTTTCCCGATATGTTTATCGAACAGGTGCGGGTGATGTCCTACTATTCCAATTTAGGACTATTTTGGGAAGTGATGGCTCCAGTATTCTTTGAAATGAGCGATCTATATGATGAAGGGAAAATTAGCTCTGTCCCTGAGGCAATGGATTTCCTCATCAATGGGATTTTTGCTGTCGCTGGTAGACCAATTTATCACCATGTGTACATCAATGGGGAAATGTTTGAAATCATCCCCAAATCTGCTGGATTTACTTGGTTATATGAGGCTGCTTTACCTTATGTCGAAGCCGTATTTTATCGGACGGCACCATTTCGCGGCACGAAATCTTACAATGCCCAAGCCGAACAAGTGCCTGCCGAGCAAGCAGATTTCCACTACGGAATTCTCTATGCCGATGTCAATCCTGTCGGGAGTGCGGGCATTCCGCCAACATTATTGATGGACGATATGTATCATTTTCTGCCTCAATATTTAGTCGATTATTATCAACAACACTGTCGGGGTAAAGATGACATGTTGGTACAATTGGGCGTAAGCTTTCAGCGATCGATGTACTGCGTGACTTCGGCAGTAATTCAGGCATTGCGAGCTGCTTTACTGTATCCACTTGACGATACAGATCCCAAACATCTAGAGAAAAACCGGCAATTCTTTGAAGCCCAGATCGACAGATTCAAACGTCCTGAAGCGCGGTTATCGGATATTCAAAGTCAGGACTATCGCTAATTCGCAGGAATAAAATCTTGAGTTCATTATAAATAACATGCCTAATATTGTAGAAATCGCGGTTAGTAACGACAACTTCACCACTCTCGTCGCTGCCGTTCAAGCAGCAGGATTAGTCGAAGCCCTCCAATCCCCAGGGCCATTTACCGTGTTTGCCCCCACTGACGAAGCATTTGCCAAACTGCCCCCTGGTACCGTGCAAACCCTAGTCCAAAATCCACCTCAACTAGCTAGGATACTCAAATATCACGTAGTTGCGGGGCGATTTACACGAGCGGATTTAGTGGGTGTCAATTCACTCGACTCTTTAGAAGGTTCGTCAATCTTCATTGATTGTTATCAAGATACTTTTGAAGTCAAAAATGCTACTGTGATTGCTGCCGATATCGAGGCTGATAATGGGATTATTCACGTTATCGATCGCGTTATCTTAATGGGATAGGATAAAATCTTGTGGCAAGAGA
Organism: Chamaesiphon sp. OTE_75_metabat_556; assembly: GCF_031378165.1. NCBI lineage: Bacteria > Bacillati > Cyanobacteriota > Cyanophyceae > Gomontiellales > Chamaesiphonaceae > Chamaesiphon > Chamaesiphon sp. OTE_75_metabat_556. Next base: position 884 of record NZ_JANNDR010000413.1, on the reverse strand, counting down.
CTTTGCCAAAGATGTGGCGTAGATAGCTGAGGAGTATGGTATTGCATGGCAGCATGGGTAATTAGCTTGATGAGTAGCTTGGGTTACTGGGGGATTGGATTACTAATGTTTTTAGAAAATCTCTTTCCGCCGATTCCCTCCGAGCTGATTATGCCCTTGGCAGGGTTTACAGTCGCCCAAGGCAAGATGAATTTTGGAATTGCTGTTGTTGCTGGTACCGTTGGCACGATGGCGGGTACTTATGTTTGGTACTACCTAGGGCGATTGGTGAATTATCAGCGGCTACTGAGTTGGACAGATCGCTATGGTAAATGGATTCGCGTCACCGCCCAAGATATCGATCGAGTCAATGATTGGTTTAACAAGTACGGCTCGAAAGCAGTATTTTTTGGGCGGATGGTACCAGGAATTCGGACGCTGATTTCTCTACCTGCAGGAATGAATCAGATGCCATTTGTCAGCTTTACGATTTACTCGACGCTCGGTACTGTGCTTTGGACTTTAGCTTTAACTATTGCGGGATTTTTATTGGGTGAAAATTATGCTTCGATCGAGCAATATATCGCACCGATTTCTAAGCTGGTTCTGTTTGGGTTAATCGGTTTAATTGCATATTTTATCTTTAAAAAAATGCGATCGACTAATTGACTAATGTAACGATCGAGCTTTTGGGAGATAATATTAACCATCGATCGATCGTCCTCATCTCAAATCATCGCAGCCGTGCCACTACTCATGACTAATCCTCTCGAAATTGCGATCGTCGGTGCGGGAATGGCGGGAATTGTCTGTGCTAGAGAACTTCAATCTACTGGCAGACAAGGGATCGCCATCTTTGAAAAGTCTAGAGGTGTCGGCGGCAGATTGACGACACGGCGGATGTT